>JANRJQ010000007.1:0-300000 GCA_033763895.1 Chloroherpetonaceae bacterium
TGGTCTCATAAAATCTTCTTGTGCCGACTGTTTTCAAGTAAGGTCGCTTTCTCAAGATAGACTTGTAAAACGGTTAGGGGTAATTAATTCTAATGAATTAAATTCGATAAAAACTGCCTTAAAAATTGTTTTCGATTTATAGAGTAATGTCTTTTTTTTATACTCCCAATAAATATTACTTTCTTTGTAAAACGATTTCCCCCAACCGTGAACGCTTTTTCTATTCTCGCGCCTTCGGCATTATAAAAATAATCGAGGAAATTTCCATTCGAAAATTGAATTCTTGTGGGCAGATTTCGCCAATCGTATTGAATGCTGGTTATGCATTTTACTTTATCACTTGTTAAATTTCCGGTGAAATTTTATACACTTATTAGAAACTTGATATCTTTCAATAGGCAGTAAAATTCAAATATAATAAAACAAGGATGTTTTCAGCTTATTAAATTACTATTTTTCAATTCAATTATTATTTTAGCTTGCTTTGTAATTTCAATCCAATTTATATCAAATAAAATAGATTCATCTGAAATGAGCGGTTTATAATTTGAAATCATTTCATCTAATTTCTTCATTTGCAAACAGAATTCGTTTTCTTTGTGATTTCTTTCGTAATAATCAATGTATTTTTTGAAATCAAAATCGTCATATAATATAGAAATAATTTCTGAAAATGAAGAAACATAATCCAAACTCTTTCCAAGCCACGCTTTTCTTTGCATATCTAAATCAGATACATCTTTGATTGCATTGAATAAATTTATCTCCCAAATATTGATGTCTTCTTGTGTCATTATTTTTTAAACTTAAATTCTTCTTTTGGAATATGCGCCTCTTTTGATTTAGGATTAACCTCTTTACCATTTACATCAACAGTTTTTCCATTTTCAGTTTGTTTTACATAAGGTTTTTGTTGTGCAGGATTTGGGCTTGCTGGATTTCCACTTTGAACCCTAACGTTATTTCCACTTGGATTTTGCGGGTCCTTAAAAACAGTACCCTGTTTGTTACTGGCAGTTTTTGATGTCCATTCTTTTGGTATCTGTTTAGTAACACTTCCACTTGCATCTCCTGATGGCCCGATTTGCTTCATTTCTTTGGCAGTTTCTTTAACACTACCGTTTAACCCACCAAGTAGTTTTCCTGCTACACCTACAGCTGCCCCAACAGTTGCATCTTGTACTACATCAGAAACAGTTGTTTCTTCACCTTGAATTCCACGGTTTAATGCACCACCCAACGCATTTGCTCCACCAGCAACACTTACAGTTACAAGCAAACTTGCACCACCAGTTAATCCAGCTGCACCTCCAGTAATTGCACCTTGTACAACGCTTCCAGTTACAGAACTCCAGTTAGAAACCTCACCATCTGTAATCAACTGTCTTGTAATTTCAATACCCCCACCAAACAGAGCCCCAGCAACAGCACCAATTGCTCCCGTTACTAATGTTGGGCTCTTCCCACTCGGATCCTTAAACTTGTAAGGATTATTATACCCATAATGATATGGGCTAAAGGAACTTAATCCTTCGGATTCTGCGAGCGGGTCAATTTGCCAGAAAAGGGCAGAGAAATCGTCGAATTCCCTTGAGTCTAAATGAACCGTGCCCGTTTCATCGTCATGCTCTTTATCGAGGAACTTGAAGCGGCCATCGCCGGCGGTTTGGGCGGTTTCGCGGATTGCGCCGTAGGCAAAGTAATCCGTCCGCTCCGTTACCGCACCATTTTGGTTTATTACAACCCGATTGCTTTGGAAATTATCTTTAAGCTCATAATACCGAATATTCGCAACCCTATCTAAATACCCAAACTCGTGATAATAATACTTCGGAAGCGTTTGATTGCTATCGTAAACGGCAATGAGGTTTTTATTAATTCCATACTCATACTCCGTTCTTGTGGTATTTCCCCCAACCGTGAACGCTTTTTCTATTCTCACGCCCTCGGCATTATAAAAGTAATCAAGGGTTGTGTTATTTGAAAACTGAATTCTTATGGGGAGATTTCGCCAATCGTATTCGATGCTGGTTATGCCTTTGGCGTTATCGCGGGTGAGGTTGCCGTTACCGTCGTAAGCGTAGTTGTTGGAAAGTTGTCCGATTCGTACGCCTTCGTTGCTGTTGCTGCCTGTGGCGGCATCGGTAATGTGAGTGAGTTGGTTTCGGCCGCTCGCGTAGCAGTAAGTGAATTATTTAATTAAAATTATTCACAAAATTTGAGAATATTGGAAATAAATGACTCGAATTAAGTACATTAAAATTAGGTATTAATTTTCTTTGGATTCAATGATTTATCCTCTTCAATTTTTTTCCGAATATATTCTTTTAACTCAATAAATGACATCGTTTCAGTTTCATATCCAATTTGATCACGTATTTTTCTCATCATTGAGACTGCATCGAATGTTTTGTTCACTATTTCCATTTCTAATAATTGATTAAATCTTTTGGACTTCTAATTTCAATAAGTGAGTATCCCAATTTAAGGTTTACGGCATTATAGCCTTTGATTCTATTAAGGTTAACGATATGCTTAAAGTTCCAACTCGCCAGAACATCGACTTTACTATAAGTTGCCAATGCAATATGTCTGCAATCCTCAATGCTCGTTTTACCCACTACCTTTTCTTCAATATACTTATCAGCTAAGTAAAATACTTCTTCATTTAGTTCAATCCTCTCAAAAAATTCTTTCGGGTATTTTGGAAGCAATTCCTTTACAAATGAAGGTGCTTGAAGCAGTTCAACTTCTAAAAGGTCAGAGATAACAAAAATGACTTCACCTGCTTCAAGTCGCTGAAATAAAAAGCGGGTATCTTCTTTAAATTCTTCATCAAAAAAGCCGCCAACAACAGAAGTATCGATGTAAATGCGTTGTTTGTGCATCGTGCACCTTAATTTTAACGAAAGTTAATATTCAATTTCAAGTTAAAAAAAAACAGATATTATTCTTTTAGCTCAGATACCCAACTTCATTGTAATAAAAAGTCGCGGAAGTTGCAAGGTTTTCGTTAATGGTGATGAGATTAACTTAAAAAAATTGGCTTATTACTTTTTTTTCATTCTAACCTAAAAACTTTTTCAAAAAATGATCTGAATTCAATATTTTGATTATTTTAAGGATTTTTTATAAACATTCCACCCAAAATCATTAATTACTTTAACTTCTCCAGTAGTTAGTAAATATACATTTACTTCTTCTATTGGATTATTTCTTTCTCTATTATTTATAATTCTTCTAACTTTTAAATTTAATGTGTCTATAGATTTATTATAACAACCTGCTACTTTATTATTTCCGTTATCAGAAAAATATTCAATCTCCCAATTTACATAATACTTTAAATCGCCTTTTTCTATTTTATAATTTAACACTAGACAATATACACCTTCAACACTTTTAGTTTTATTTTCACTATTCTTTTCATATGTTTTGTTCTCTAAAAACGAATCATAAAATTTAATAATTACAGAATCATAAAAAATAATATTGAAATCATTAAATTTCCTTATTAATATACCTTTACTCAAAGATTCAGTTGAGCTATTGCTTGTTGAGGCAAATGGGGTTTTTCTTATTTTCAAATCGCAAGACTCAATACTTAGAAAAGCAAGTAAAGAAATGAAAATAAACTTTTTATTGATGATTGACACCTTAGAACATATAATGTTATTCCTCATTTTTCATCTTTTTTGAAAGATTTATTCTTTTTGGATCTACATCTAATCTTGGAATTAAATTACTTTTATAATGATCTAGCACCCTTTGTAAAAGGTCTATTTCGTTTCCATTAGAATCTAATAATTTAGAATTTATAGATCCATTCATCAACCTTAGAAAAATCATATTTGGAGATAAGGTATTTATCATTGCTCCTATCGGACCTCCAATGAATCCTGTTAAAAAACCTGCAAGACTTTGATTACCCATATATACACCAGCATTATCCAATGCCCTTTGAACAGCGTGTGCACAATTTGCTGTCGTGGTATTATAGTTTTTTCCCGCTTCTTCCATAAAACCAGCAATTGCTTTTTCATCTTGCTCTTTAGTCATTGGAATTAATAAACCTCGTTCATATAGTGTACCTCCATTACTGTCTTTATTAAATTCACTTGCAAAAAACTCCTCTGGACTGTTAAACGGTCCATCTCCTATATTTGGTTTTATACTATTTTCACCTGAGTATCCTAAATTATCATTAGTCCCATTTTTTGAATAATAACGCCATTTCCCATCCTTACTTTGTATTAATATTCCAATATGGCCAAAGTTTCCTGCACCTTGAAAATCAACTAAAACGACAGAAGAATCACCTGTTTTATCAATGTACTTTAATGGATTTACCTTTCCGTAAATGTAGGGGCTTAAATTAGGGTACTTACTTTCAAATCTATCCGGCCGATTAAACACGCCTTCAAAATTGAATAACTCTCTTGCGTTGGTATGGGTTGAGCCGGTTTCATTATCCAATTCTAATCCTAAAAACTTCCACCGACCATCGCCGCTTTTAATCCAGCTTTGCCGCGGGGCGCCGTAGGCGAAGTAGTCATTGATTTCGGCAAAGGTTATGCCGGCGGAGTCGGAAAAGGTCGCGCGGTTGTTGCCCAATTGGTCTTTCAAGTAATAGAACCGAACACTATCCGCTCTTCTCAAATACCCAACTTCATTGTAATAAAAAGTCGGGGAAGTTGCAAGGTTTTCGTAAACAGCAATGAGATTTCCGCCCGCGCCATACTCATACTCCGTCCGTGTTGTATTTCCTCCAACCGTGAACGCTTTTTCTATTCTCGCGCCTTCGGCGTTATAAAAATAATCAAGAAGATTTCCATCAGACGGTTTAAAAGCTTTTGGCATAAAAAAAAGGCACCCGAAAGTGCCTGTAATGTCCGTCGCAAAAACAAGATTGCTTAATTCAACAGCCCTAAAATAGATACCGAGTATTTCGCTAAATTTGATAATGGGGCAAAGTAAACTCCCATAACAAAAATCATAATCATCAAAAATGAAACCAATGCATTTTGCAGTATTCCAAATTCAATTGGCGATTGATTTCCACTCTCCGATTCTTTGAGATACATATTCAGCGGAATCTTGAAGTAATAATAAAGAGAAACCACACTCGTTAAAATCCCCGCGGTTGCAAGCAACACAAAAGTTGACCCTTTGGAAAGCAAAGCCGAGAAAATCATATATTTTCCAATAAACCCTACGGTTGGTGGTAAACCTGTAAGAGATATTAAAAACACGGTTAATGCCGCTGCAAGTATCGGCATGCGCTTTCCAAGCCCTTTATAATCGTTAATATCGTCACTACCAATTTTATTTGAGATAAGAATAATCACAAAAAATGCCCCGATATTCATCACAGTATATGCCGTGAGGTAAAATAGAACAGCTTGTGTGCCTAAATCATCCGCGACCAAAACACCAAGTAAAATATATCCTGCATGCGCAATTGAAGAATACGCAAGAATACGCTTGACATTTGTTTGCCAAACCGCCACAAAATTACCAAGGATCATAGAAGTCAGTGCTAAAAGCGAAAGCAAGCCAACCCAATCAAGACCAATTTCATTTGCACCGGAAGGGAACGAAACCCTGAGAAACCGAATCAACATCGCGAAACCTGCCGCTTTTGAGCCAACGGAAAGAAACGCAGTAACCGGAGTCGGTGCACCTTCATAAACATCCGGTGACCAAAAATGAAACGGTACTGCGCCGATCTTGTATCCAAATCCACCCATAATCAATAAGAGCGAAAGCAGCAACGCAACCGAATCCACATCATGAATTCTTAGAAAATCAGAAATCGCATAGATGTTGGTTACGCCAGTTAGTCCGTAAAGAATTGAAATCCCATAAATCATCAGCCCCGAGGATACAGACCCATAAATGATATATTTCAGCGAGGCTTCCGACGAACGAATATTGCCTTTCAAATAGCCCGTAAGCACATACGACGAAAGGCTTACAAGTTCAAGCGAGAGATACATCATAAGCATATCTGAAGCCGAAGCCATTAAAAACATCCCCAAAACCATTGCAACCACAATCGCATAATATTCCCCTAAACTGCGTGTTGCAGATTTGGTTAATTCCTCGGATGAAAGTGAGATTAAAATGGCTAAAATGCCCGAAAAGAGAAAAAGATATTTGAAGAAAAGTGCAAAAGGATCAACAGCATGCATTCCTAAAAAATAATTCCCAAATTCAAGAGAATGTTGCTGAAAAACGAAATAGCCCGTCACAAAAAAACCAACAATTGCAACCGCGGGAATCACCTTTCTTCGGCCGCTTTTCAAAACCAAATCCAACAATACGATGATTAAAAAAAGTCCTGAAAGGCAGAGTTCCGGCGAAAAAGCAGAAACACTGAGCTTAAGTGCCTCAACCGTTTGCGGAATATCCACAGGAGCAGTCGCTAAAAAAAGTCCGTTTTTCATTGAATCAGAATCTATTTAATGTGTTCAAAACTGAAAATTTAGAAACCGGCAACTGATTGGGTAACTGATAAAACCTGAACCAATTGATTAAGACCCGGCATCATTAAGTCAAGAATTAAGGAAGGATAAACCCCCAAGAGAATCACAAAAAGGCAAAGCGGGGCAAGCATGACGAGTTCACGGGTATCCAAATCAATCGGCCCTTTCCAATCATGAAAATGCGCGTGACCGTGACCGTGCCCGTCGTCAGTAACATCATAAGCCGCACCTTCTTTTCGTGTTCCAAAAAAGATGCGTTTCATTGCCCAAAGCAAATAAGCCGCACTGAGAAGAATTCCAAGCGTTGAAATCGTGGCTAAAAGTCGGGTATTTTCTGCAGAAAAACTTCCCAAGAAAACAAACGCTTCAGCTACGAATCCGGAAAGACCGGGTAACCCAAGCGACGCAAAAAAGGCAATCATCACAAAACCTGTATATTTCGGCATGTAAGATGCAAGTCCGCCAAACTTCTCGATTTCTCTGGTATGGGCACGGTCGTAAATAACCCCAACAAGCAAAAAGAGCATTGAAGTGATTATCCCGTGCGAAAACATTTGCATTACCGCGCCCGACATTCCCTCCGCATTTACTGCTGCAATTCCCAAAAGCACATAACCCATATGAGAGACCGAAGAATACGCGATCATTTTCTTCAAATCTTTCTGAGCGATTGCACAAAACGCGCCGTAAACGATGTTAATTGCACCAAAAGCAGCAATCCACCAAGTCCAATTTTGAAAAATATCTGGGAAAATTGGAAAATTCACCCTTAAAAGTCCATATCCACCTAATTTTAATAGAACACCGGCAAGAATAACTGAAATCGGCGTAGGCGCTTCAACGTGGGCATCAGGAAGCCAAGTATGAAATGGAAACATTGGGATTTTAATTGCAAATCCAATAAAAAGCGCAAAGAAACCAATCAATCGCCAAGTGGTATTGACACCAGCAAAAATTGAATCAGGAAGGAAATTGGCCGGATTGGTCATCACAACCATATTAAAAGTATTTTTTCCGGTTTCGGGGTCAATGACACTCATGTATAAACCAATTCCGGCAAGAAGCATAAATACTGAGCCAAAAAAAGTGTAAATAAAGAATTTAATCGAAGCATATTCGCGATTTACGCCCCCCCAAATTCCAATTAAGAAATACATTGGCACCAGCATCAACTCCCAAAACACATAAAAAAGGAAGAAATCAAGCGCAACAAAACTGCCCATCATCGCGGTATTCAGAACATTGAATAGGATAAAATACCCTTTCACTGATTTTTCAATCGTCCAACTTGAAATCACCGCAATAAACGAAACAACGGCGGAAAGTATCACCATCGTAACCGAAAGTCCGTCAACACCTAAGAAATAATCCGCATAAAATCCGTAATTTCCGAATTCCAAGGAAATCCAATGCCACTTTTCAACCAATTGAAATTTCGTAGCATCATTAATACCGGTTAATGAGGGATCAAACATTTTCCAAATAATAACAGCCAAAACAATCTGAATTCCAGAGGCAATTAAGGATAGAATTCGTATAAATTCTTTTTGTTTCGATGGAATTAAAAGAATAATTGCCGCGGCAATCAACGGTACAAATGTAATGAGACTAAGCATACTTGATTTATTTTCTATCTGATTTCAATTTTGAAGCAAATCGCTCCGATTAACTTCTAAAAAAGATGACAAAGCAACCCACAACAGCAAGTAAAAGCAACCCAACATAGGCTTGAATTCGACCTGTTTGAAGTTTGCGAAGCAAAATTCCAAAAACCTGAACCATTGCACCCACAAAACTCACAAGCCCATCCACAAAAATTCGATCAAATGCACCGTTAAAATTGGAAAATGACCGTCCAACATTCATAAGCCCATAAACAAACCCCCCATCCATAACCGTCTCGTTAAACCAAGTCATCATTTTGCTAAGCAACCGAAAAGGCGTTTCAAGGGCGTTGATTTTTTTCATATAAACCATAAATGCAATCAATAGCCCAATTAAAGCAAAAGAAATTGAAATGATAACGGCTGTTCCGTGTGCGTGATGCGCCGCTTCTTCCAATTCGGATTGACGAGCAATAAACGCGGTATTTGAAGTTAGTCCTTCAGTTTCCGGAACAACGCGGACAGCAGTTTCAGGGGTTTTGATTAGAGATAAAAACCAACCATTATCGCCGGAGAGCGGATTGGGAGAAAAAACAAACCAAAAAGAGAGAAAGGCAAGTATGACCAAGGGAATTGTCATCACTAATCCAGATTCATGAATTCCGTGATGTGCTTCCCCTTCATGCCCGTGATGATGATCCACGGCTGATACCGGTTTTTCAGAAGCCCTGTTTTCGCCAAAGAAGACCATAAACCACTGTCGCCCCATATAAAAGGGTGTGAGAAGCGCAGCCGCAAATCCAAGAATCGGAACAATGAGAAATGCCCCTCCTTCAACATGAGCAAAACCAAGTGCACCGGCCAAAATGGCATCTTTACTTAAAAATCCGGTAAAAAGCGGCAGTCCAGAAAGGGCAAACAAGCAGATTGTGAATGTGATAAAAGTTACCGGCATTTTAGAACGCAAACCGCCCATATAGCGCATGTCCTGTTCATGATGCGACGCGTGAATCACCGAACCGGAGCCCAAAAAGAGACCCGCCTTAAAAAACGCATGCGTAACCAAATGAAAAAATGCAGGCGCAACAGATCCAACTCCCATACCCATTACCATATAGCCAAGTTGAGAAAGGGTCGAATAGGCCAAAACACGTTTAATGTCATTTTGGTTAATGGCAATGGTTGCAGCGAAAAATGCCGTAACCGCGCCAATGACTGCAATAAATTGAAGGGCATCCGGGGTAAGAAACGCAAAAATCCGCGCAACAAAATAAACCCCAGCCGCAACCATTGTCGCAGCATGAATCAATGCTGAAACCGGTGTCGGACCTTCCATTGCATCCGGAAGCCAAGTATGAAGTGGAAATTGCGCCGATTTTCCAACACAGCCCATAAAAAGTAAAAGTCCGGCCGCAGTGAGCCAACCATAAGAGAGCGACCACTTTCCTTCGGCCAACGCCTGAGTAATTTCTGAATAGCTAAAAGTATAGAATTGAGAATAGAGGATTAAAATTCCTAACCACATCCCGATATCACCCACGCGATTGAGCATAAAAGCCTTTTTCTGCGCTTGAGCGGCAGATTCCTTTTCAAAATAAAATCCAATGAGAAGATATGATGATACCCCAACAAGCTCCCAAAAGATGTAAATCGCAAAGAGATTATCAACCAATACAATCCCTAACATTGAAAAGGTAAATAGCCCGAGATACCCAAAAAATCGCTCATATCTTACCTCTCCAGCCATATAGCCAATCGAAAAGAGGTGAACCAAAAAGCTGATTCCCGAAACCACTAAGAGCATTATAGCCGTGATGTTATCAATCAAAATTCCCATTTTGATTACCAACGGGCCAATAGGAGTTTGACCAAAACGAACCCAAGTAAACTCCCATTTTTGAAAATAGGATGAATTAAATTCGCTCAAAACAGACATCGCGATGAACGCGGAAATCGCAAGTGTAACACCTAAAAAGGCTGTAGCAAGAAAATCACCTTTTCGGGGAAGATGTTTCCCAAAAAAGATTTGGATAACAAATGAGATTAAAGGAAGTAAAAGTACGATAATGGCGTATGGTATGAGACTATCCATTGTTAGGATTAAGTTAAAGTCTTATCTAAAGTTAAATTTTGAATTATTCGCGCATCGTATCAATTTCGCTTAAGTCCACAGTCTTGAATGTTGCGTAAATGTTTAAGACAATAGCCAAAGCAATAGCTGCTTCTGCAGCTGCCAAAACAATCACAAACACACTGAACACCACGCCATTCATTGTTCCTGTGTACTTAGAAAACGCAATAAGATTGAGATTTGCGGCATTCAGAATTAACTCTACACCCATTAACACCACAACGGCGTTCTTACGGGTCATAATTCCGAACAAACCAAGCGAAAAAAGTATCGCAGAAAGCGTTAGGTAATGATTTAAACCGATTTCAGGTAACATTGAATCTCCTTTGAATTAATTTGACTTAGTTTGCCTTTTCAGGTAGTTCTTTATGTGAAGCTCTTGCAATGTAGGCCGCTCCCAAAAGAGCGACGAGCAAAACAATCGAGACAATTTCAAACGGAAGGATGTAGTTGGTCATAAATTGGTATCCTAATGGCTCAACCACTGTGCCGGAAAGCAGAGTCGATGATTCTACCCATTTGACGCGGAAGAAAAATGTGTATAAAATAACGCCCAAAACAGAAAACATGACGATAAGACCGGGCACAAAATTGAAAACATCGGTTTTTAATTGGTCTTGGGTAATTTTATTGGTGAGCATCACACCAAAAAGAAGGAGAACTAATATACCGCCAACATAAACCACCACTTGTGTCACAGCAATAAAATCCGCACTGAGAAAAACGTACATCGCAGCAACGCCAAAAAGCGTGAATAAGAGTGAAAAGGCGGAATAGATAATATTCCTCGAGAAAACCACCAAACTGGCAGAAATCACAATGATGGCGAAGAAGAGGTAAAAAATTGCTTGATAAGTAAAGTTTTGCATGATCGTCAGTTATTCCTGAAAGATTTTCAAATTGAATATTTCCGATTATTCGGGCTTTGGAGTTTAATCTTCATTTTCAGCAGCTTTTTTTGCAGCAAGTTTTGCGGCCATCATCGGCGATATTTTTTTTGCCGGTGCGGCTTCTCCACCATCGCTTGGTTTGGATTCGCTCGTTGGTGCTGCTTCAGACTTTGGAGTGTCACCTGATTCAGTAGCTTTTTTCGCAGCAAGTTTCGCGGCCATCATTGGTGAAAGTTTCTTTTCAGGAGCCGCATTTCCTTGAGAATCCGTAGCATTTGAAGTTGATGCAGAACCTTCTACAGGATCGGTGGCTTTTTTAGCGGCTGCCATTTTAGCAGCCATCATTGGCGGAAGTTTCTTAGCCGTCGATTCTGCAACAGGAGCCTCTTGAGTGGCTGCTTCAGAGGAAATCGGAGAATCCGACGACTTTGAAACGGGAGCAGCCTTCGGAGTTACCGCCGGCTTTGCTGGAGCAGCAGCTTTTTTTGCCGCTTGTTCAGCATCATAGGCAGTTAATTTGGCTTTTTTTGCTTCAGCCAATTCATTGGTCATTGTTCCGAAGTGGTAAATAAAATTACTTCGGTCATATTCAGAGAAATCATGAACAGGGGTCATTGTTAAGCACTCGGTCGGGCAAGGATAGGTACAAAGACCACAGTACATACACTTTGCCATATCAATATCAAAAACAGGCAACCACAGTTTCTTTTTTGTTCCATCTGAACAAAGCCCGAGTTCCTCAATATCATCAGGTGTAGCCTTAAAAGAATCAATTGTAATGCATTGAACCGGGCAAGCACGGGCACACTGATTACAAGCTATACAGTCATCTCCGTCATTATGAAGCCGATACCTTGCAAATGATGGTGTAGGAATGGTTTCACTCGGATATTGGAGAGAAACAAGCCCACTTTGTTGAGCAAAGTAGTTATCTTCAGAAATACCCGCTTCTCCTTTTCGATTCGTGGCATTTGCGAAATGCTTAAGGGTAATTCCTAAACCTCCAATTACAGATGTTACGCCTCGAGAGAGGGTTTCAAAGTATCTGCTCATAAAAGTTGATTAAAAGTTATTGAGTAATAAATTTCTAAAATGAACTTTTCCGATTCTGTTTTTAATTGCTTTTATCCTCTGACATAAAGTTCCCAAACCGCTGTACCGATAAAGGCAAGGAACCCGAAAGGAACCAAAACACGCCAACAGAGATACATTAATTGATCAACACGAAAACGAGGTAATGTCCATCGAACCCACATCATCACAAAAATCCAGAAAAAAGCCTTAAAAATAATCCAAAAAACGCCCCATATCGGGCCATTTGTTAATGCATTAAGTTCAAGCCCAGCAATATTCGGGAGTGGTGAATTCCATCCACCCAAAAAGAGCACGCAAATCGTTACACTTGTCATAAACATGCTTGCATACTCTGCCAAAAAAATCATCGCAAATTTCATTCCGCCATATTCCGTGAAGTATCCTGAAACCAATTCAGATTCTGCTTCAGGGATGTCGAATGGTGCACGGTTACACTCTGCAAGTGACGCAATAAAAAGTATAATCATTGCAACCCAAGCGAAAGGCGATTGAAATATGGCAAAGTGAACGATTCCCAATGGACCAGATTGAGAAGTTGTAATGCCTTGCATTGAGAGCGTTCCCGCCATCATCACGCCGCATAAAATGGCTATTGCTGCAGGAATTTCATAACTCACAACTTGTGCCACACTTCGTACAGCGCCGAATAGCGACCATTTGTTATTTGAACCCCACCCGCATGCCAATATTCCAACCACCTCAACAGAAACAATCGAAACCGCATAAAAAACACCTACATTCAAATCTGCTGCAATGAACTCACTGCTAAAAGGGAGAACCGCATAAGCAGAAAAAGCCCCAACAAAAACGACCAAAGGTCCCAAGACAAATAAAGTCCTATCGGCCGCTGTTGGCAGAATATCTTCCTTTTGAATCAACTTTAAAATATCGGCGATTGTTTGTAACAATCCCCACTTACCGGTTTCATTCGGTCCAATCCGGTCTTGCATAAAAGCTGACACTTTTCTCTCTCCATAAACCCCGGCGTAGAGTGCATAAACGGCAATAAAAACGAGAGGTATTGCCGGTATGGCGATAAGCCCAAGAAAACTTAAGGAAACACCGGAAATTTCTAAATTTTCCAAAGCCTTAACCCAAGTATTTTGGGTGTTTGCGAGTGCTGGCGCGCTATCTAAAATGTAAAGTGAATTCATCGGTATTTGTAAAAATTACAGTCTATTTGGTTAGCGATCGATATCTCCTAAAACAATATCAACACTGCCTAAAATGGCAACCACATCCGAAATCAAATTTCCTTGTGCAAGTTCAGGGAAAACAGAAAGATTAGTAAAACTGGCGGCACGCGCTTTGCATCGGTAAGGTTTTGTATTCTTACCATCAGAAACAATATAATATCCCATTTCACCGCGAGGATTTTCCGCTCGAGCATACACTTCGCCTTCAGGTGGTTTCACACGCTTTGGAACTGCGGCTTGCGGATCAAAAACCGGAACTTCGGGCATTTTATCCAAGCATTGTTCAATAATGTTCACACTTTCATGTAATTCCTTGCAACGAACCAAATGACGTGAGTAACAATCACCAATGATTCCATCCGTCTCTTTTGGATTAGGGGTAATAATTTTGAAATCAAGTTCTGGATAAACGGAATAAGGATCATTTTTTCTTAAATCCCATTCTACCCCAGAACCGCGAAGCATTGGACCGGAACAGCCATAATTAATCGCTACATTCGCCGGTAGATTACCGATATTTTGAGTTCTTTTGATGAAAAGTTCATTTTCAGTAAGAAGTGAATAAAGTTCATTGATCTGTGGACGATAATACTTGACAAATTCACCAACACGCTCTTTAAATTTTTTCGGAAAATCGTGGGAAACACCGCCAACCCAAATGTAATTGTAAAGCATTCTTGCCCCGCAAAGCCATTCAAGAAGGTTTAGGATGTGCTCCCGGTCTCTCATTGCATGTAGAAACGGAGTAAATGCACCAATATCAAGACCGTAGGTTGTAATACCAATAATGTGAGATGCAATTCGATTTAATTCCCCAACAATGACTCTCATAAATTCCACTCGGCGTGGCACTTCAATATTCAAGAGCTTTTCAACCCCTAAACATAAAGCCCATTCATTATTCATAGCTGCTAAATAGTCCATTCGATCGGTATAGGGAAGAATCTGGGGGTAATCAAGGGCTTCAGCGTGCTTTTCAAAACAGCGATGTAAGTATCCCATATGAGGTGTGGCTCTTACGACCACTTCCCCGTCAGTTACAAGTTCAATTCTCAGAACACCGTGAGTTGAAGGATGCTGAGGACCCATATTGAGAGTCATCAGGTCTGTATCAATTTCTTTTTCAAGTGTATAATTATTCAGTCCGGTTTGAGTTAAACGAACTGCGGCGTTGCCATTGAGGACTTCTGCCATAAATGCTCTTCAAATTTAATGATTCAAACAATAAGCCAAACTGCAATACAAATGGATAACTACAATTCCATCACCAATCAAAATGGAACTTTGATTCCGTGATACGTTTCTTGTGTTTTATAATCTTTTCTGAGAGGATGACCTTCCCAATCATCCGGGCAAAGAATTCTGCGAAGGTCGGGGTGAGCAGTATATTCGATTCCTAACAAATCAAAAGCTTCTCTCTCATGCCATTCAGCCGTTTTCCAAATTTCAGCAACGGAAGGAATTTTCGGGTTATCGTAAGGTACAATAACCTTGACGGTAATTTTGTGATAATGAATTCCTAACGATTGAAAATTATAAATCGAAGAAAGTTGTGATTCCTTCGCACCCAAATCTACTCCTGTAATGCAGGAGAGATAGTTGAATTGTAATCGAGAGTCTTCACGCATGAAGTAGGCAATGGCTTGCCAAGCGTCAACATCTTTGACAACAAAGAAAGGCATTGTCGGATTCATGTTGAGAGCAGAAATCGCACCTGAAAACTCTTTATCAATAATCGCGTGAATTTCCGCCGGTGATAATAAGGTTTGTGACATTGAATGTACATTGGTTTATGTTGCAGAAGGTTCAGCGACGGGTTGTTTCGATATTTTCGTTTTTTTCATTCCTTCTAAATAATCTTGAATTACGACTTCAGCCTTATCTGATTTCGCATTTAATCGCTTTTTCAAGTCAATGCGAGACTCACCAAATTTTTCTTCCCTTACCAACTCTTGAATCTTCATCAATCCACCGATCAAAGCTTCAGGACGCGGAGGACATCCCGGAACATAAACATCAACAGGAACGATTCGATCAACGCCTTTAACGACATGATAACCGTGTTCCCAATATGGTCCACCACAATTGGCGCAACTTCCCATTGATATGACATATCTGGGTTCCGGCATTTGCTCGTATAGTCGGCGAATTCGATCTGCCATTTTGAATGTAACTGTACCCGCAACAATCATCACATCACTTTGTCTTGGTGAAGTTCTTGGAAAAATTCCGAACCTTTCCAAGTCATAATTCGAAGCATTGGTGGCCATCATTTCAATGGCGCAACAAGCCAACCCAAATCCCATCGGCCAAAGAGATGATAAGCGAGCCCAATTTAAAAGGTCTTCGGCTTTACTGATGATTACGCCACCTTTTTCAAATTTTTGATCTAAAAGACTCATCGTACGATACTTGTTAATGTTTAAGAAACAGTTTCTTCTTTTGCAGAAGATGTTTGATACTTTGAAGGCTTTTCAAACACTTTAGTTGGCATCTTAACTTCATTGGGATTTGGCACAACCCAATCTAAATCACCCTTAACCCAAGCATAGGCAAGACCTACTCCGAGAATAACTAAAAAAACAAGTGCTTCAATCAAGGCAAAAGTTCCTAATTCCTTGAATACAGTTGCCCAAGGAAACAAGAAAATGGTTTCTACATCAAAAATGATAAAGATGAGTGCAATAACATAAAAGCGAATGTTGAACTGAATCCAAGCGTTTCCTTTTGGTTCCTCGCCACATTCGTAAGTTGTGAGCTTTTCAGGGTTGGGACGGTGTGGGCGAATAAATCTTGAGGTAATAAAGCCTAAGGCGACAAATACCACACCAAAAGCTAAGAAGAGAAATACTTTACCAAATTCAGACACCGCTAATTCAGGCATTGTAAATGTAGTTTATCACTGCAAAATAATAGATTTTGCAGATGTTGGTTATACAACTGAAACTGATTAATCTTGGAACTGCTAAGACTGGAAGACGCGAAGATAAAAGAAAAATTGAAATAATAACCAAAAATTCTAAAATCTGGCGAGCGCCTTTAGTACAACTGTATTATATAACCCACAAGCCATTAAAAAAATTCATAACAATAACATTTTTTTTACCAAACATGATAAATTCAGGTTAGCTTTCTATTTCAAAATTCTAAAATGAAGAAACGAATCATCGCGATAGACTATGGTACCAAGCGAATAGGGCTTGCAACTACAGACCTTCTCGGTCTATTTGCCACACCAGTAGGGACTTTTAATGAAAATGATCTTTGGAAAGAATTAGATAAACTCAATCAAGATGGTGGGATTGATTTAATTTTACTTGGCTACCCATTTAATGGGGATGGAACAAAAAATAAAGTTACCATTCTCGTCGAAAAATTTGAATCGAGATTGTCAGAACATTGTGTAGGGCTGCCAGTGAGAAGAATCCCGGAACATAGTTCAACCAAAGAAGCCAACGAATTTCTTATTCAAATGGGATATTCCCCTGAAAAAAGAAAGAAAGAATCGGGAAAACTGGATCAAACCGTCGCCGCTTTGATGCTTCAGAGATATCTCAACTATGGGAAATAAAAAAAAAGCCCGGAATCCGGGCTTTCAAACACTGAATTAAAAATTCATAAACTTCTTATCCAATCAAGTAAAGCAAAGGAAACAAGTAAATCCAAATTAAATCAACGAGATGCCAATAAAGACCGGCCAATTCAACCGGTGTATAATATTCACTCGAGAATTCTCCTCTTAAAAGCCGAATCAAAATCCACGATATCACGCCAATTCCGGCAAGCACATGAATCCCGTGAATACCAGTCATTGCAAAGTATATACTGAAAAAAATGTGAGGATTAGAGCCAACAATTGGGCCATCGCTTCCGTCATAATTGAAGAAATGACCGGGCAGCATTCCCACATGAATTTTATGAGAATATTCAAAATACTTAATCACCAAGAAAACAAATGCACAGGCAAGTGTAACGCCCAAAAGAATTGCTGCTTGCTTTTTGTCATTCAATTGAATACTTCGGATAGCAAGAGCAATCGTAACTGAACTTGAAATGAGAACAATGGTATTAATCGCACCCATCTTCCAATCAAGCATAGTGTGTGCACTCTTAAACATCTCTGGGTGGGTAGAATTGTAAACTGCATAAGCACAGAAAAGCCCACCAAAAAGTAAGACTTCTGTTAACAAAAACAACCACATCCCCATTTTAGCCGCATCGAACTGCTGCTCTGTATCGGTAAAGTGATGTTGTAAATTTTTTGGATGTGAATGATGTGCTTCTTTATCCGTGTTGACTAAAATGCCGCTTGCGACTTCGCTCATACTTCTTTTTTACTGATTTGTTAAGACTTACCGTTCTTTAATTGAACTTAGTCAGTTGTAATGATAAGAAACTTTGACTTTTCCCAAAAACGTGTTGGGTTCTTAATTTTCAATGTGCTTGTTTTATCTGCGGCTTCTATGATTTCGTAAGAAGCGGTTTCGTGATTGGTAAGTACCTTAACATCTTCCTTAGCTGCAGACACCTTCAGTTCGGTAAATGATAAAATATCGATTCTCGTAAAATGGGTGACATCAAAATCAGATCCTGTGACGGTTGCTCTCCCGATTCCTAAAAACCCGCCTTGCTTCTTAATCACACCTTTTTCTTTCAATTGCTCTTCGGTTGAAACGATATAATAACCCTTTCTTAATTCACTCTCTTGTTGCTGAATCACCGATTCCTTCTCAGTAACTTTAACCGTAAGGTTTTTTACTTCAACATTGAGTCGTTCAACTTCTGTTTTAAGTTGGGTAATTTCCTGTTCCTTTTGGACAATTGTGGATTGGAGGTTTGATACAAGCACTTCAAGCCCTTCCATTTTGGACTTGTAATCATTCATTTTTTTGCGATACTCGTTCATTTTACTTTGGAGTTGTGCCATTTTCTTTCGGTTCTCCAAGATGTAATTATCAATATCGGTAAGTCCATCAATGATATTTTGCTTTAATTCGGTTGAACTGTTTTTGGGAGTAGATTCAATATCTGTCGTGGCTTTTGATACGGTTTGTTGCTTTTGCCGAATTGCACTCAAAGTTCCTTGTATATCATTCATTGCCGCAGTGATTTCTTCTACATACTTATTTTTTTGCTCGATTTCAGACTGCAATTCAGTTTTGTCTTTTTCGAGTTGTGTCACTTTTTGCTCCAACTCCTTTGTGCATCCCGAGAAGGTAATGCCTAAAAAAAGGATAAACCCGATTTTGGTAAATTTGATTTTCATGAGAATAAAATTAATGGTTAATAAAATTCAAAAACCGGCAGGAACACTTTAAGTCACGACAAGATTACGACCCTTATCTTTTGCCACATAGAGATTTTCATCGGCTTTGCCAATCAATTTTTCATAATTATCAATATCATCCGATTGAGCGATGCCAATACTAATTGTTAATGTGAGATTCGGGTGAATGCTCTTCCAATCGTAGGTTTCAACGGATTGTCTAATTTTTTCGCAGACAATATACGCATTTTCTTTAATGGTTTCAGGCATCACGAGTACAAACTCCTCACCGCCATATCTTGCAACGACATCCGAAATACGTGAATTCTTTTTGAATATTTGTGCAACTTCACGAAGCACACGATCTCCAACTTGATGCGAAAATCGATCATTTACTTTTTTAAAGTAATCGATATCAGCCATTGCTACCGAAAGGGGTCGATCATATCGTTTTGCACGCTCAAATTCAATTGAGAGGTATTTGTCAAGATAGCGGCGATTGTATAGACTTGTGAGGGAATCTTCTTTCGATTGCTTTTCAAGTGCTTCTGATTGTTCACGGACTTGCTTTAGAAGTAATGTTTTTTGCTGATCTGAATCTTTTAGCCGGCGCATTGTTTCTTGCAACATCGCATTCGCTTGGACCAATTCAATGTTTTTTAAACGATAAATCTCTGCTTCCTTTTGGGATCGTTCGGTTTCAAGTTGAACAAAATGGGTTTTCATTTTCCGATCCGATTCGCGACTAAAAATCTCTTCGTTGACTTTATGATACTGTTTGAAGTGCATCAGTGCAGAAGCAATGTTGTTCTCGAATTCATAACATTGAGAAAGTGCAAGATGTGCTTCAGCAATCCATTCCTTGGCTTTCATTTCAACCGCAATGGACATCCCTAAATGAATTTCACTAAATGCTTCGTCAATACTCTTTTTAGACAAGAGCAACCTACCATAACGAATAAGGGTCGCTGCTTCATTGAACCGATTTCGCACAAGGCGGGCATAAACCAAACTTTGGGAATAACACTGCTCTGCCTTTTCAACATCCCCACCAATTTGGTATAACTCCCCAAGATTAGAAAGGGTGATTCCCATCCCCCTTTGATCGTTTACACTTTGCAGGATTTCGAAACTTCTGAGATAGTAATCAATGGCTTTTTCGTCTTCTCCAAGCTTTTGATATGCTGTTCCAATGAGGTTCAAGGTAAAGGCTTTGCTCTTCTCGTGTCCTAATTCCTGCTTGATTTTCAGACTTTGAAAATAAAATTCAAGCGCTTTGTGATAATCGCCCAAAGCCTGATGTACCGAGCCGATGTCATTAATTGAATAGGCAAGACCTAAACGATCTTTTTGTTCTTCTTTTAACTTGATGCTTTTGGTAAAATAATCAAGAGCAAACGCATAATCGCCCAACCGGAAATAGCAATTGCCAATCCAATTGAGCACATGAGATTTATAATAATTATCTTGGAGGGATTCAAAATGCGGCACAAGTTCTAAAAGACGGGATAAGGCACTATTGTAATTTCCAATGAGATAGTAACAAGCACTTTCAAGAAACGAGGCCAATGCGGAAAGTCTTTCATCTTTTAAACCTGTTGCGATTTCAGAGGCCTCTTTGGCCAAATCCAAAGAATACTCCGCACTCTCTTCTTTCAGTTCCCACCCCAGTTGGAACAACGTCATAGCCCTTTCCTCAGGTGTTGAGGAATCTTTAAGGCGTGATTCTAAATTAGAGACCTTTGTTTTCATTCCGTATATGGATGATCATGCATTAAATTAATGAAATATTAACGCAATTCATCACACTTTTTGGTTCTTTTCCTTTGGAAAGATTGAATTACACCACCAAAAATGCAAAACCGCATTAGGCGGTTTTGCATAGTGAAAGGTCGGATTCGATATAAGGGTTGACATCCAAACTTCTGCCAAGTACAGTAGCTAAAGGCTTCAGTTCTTCTAAAAGCTTTGTAAACTTTTTTGGTTTCAAAGATTGAGGTCCATCTGAAAGGGCAATTTCTGGTTTCGGATGAATTTCAACGATAAGCCCATCTGCCCCTGCCGCAATTGCCGCTTTTGACATTGGATTCACATATTCCCACAATCCGGTTCCGTGTGAGGGATCTGCGATTATTGGAAGATGAGAAAGATGTTTGACCACCGGAATACAACTAAGATCCATTGTGTTTCGGGTGTATGTTTCGAAAGTTCTGATTCCACGTTCGCAAAGAATTACATTTGGATTGCCATTTGAGACAATGTATTCTGCTGCCATTAAGAATTCTTCAATGGTTGCAGAGAGTCCTCTTTTTAAGAGTACAGGATTTTTGTATTTAGCTGCTTTTTCGAGTAAAGAGAAATTTTGCATATTTCTGGCACCAATTTGAATGATATCGGTGTGTTCAGCAACTTCGGCTAAGCTATCGGTATCTTTGGCTTCAGTTACCACCAAAAGTCCATACTTTTCAGCAGCTTCTTTAAGTATAGCAAGACCTTTTTCTTTCAAGCCTTGAAAAGCATATGGAGATGTTCTCGGTTTATAAGCACCGCCACGCATAATTTTCACGTTCGTTTGTTTAAGAATATCGGCAACTTCATCAATTTGCTCGCGGCTTTCAACTGAACAAGGTCCGGCAGCAATGTGCAATTCGTTTCCACCAATTTCAATTCCACCAACTTGAATTATCGTATCTTCGGGTTTCACCTCTCGACTTACCAATTTGAAAGGCTTTGTAATTCTAACTGCATCAATGACTCCGGGCAAACTTAAAAAATTACCTCGCTCAATTGCCCCTTTGTTGCCGGTTACTGCAATAGCATTACGCTCTGCACCATTGATTCTATTGGGAACAAATCCCATCGCCTTAACGCGTTCACCCACAATGGCAATTTGTTCTTCTGTTGCGTGGATATCCATAATAATTAGCATTTGAAACTCCTTATTTTATTTGAAAAAAATTGATAAAACTTGAAAATGATTATAACGCTTACCCCAAAGGGACTGAAACTTTATGTTGATTTTGGAACAATATGAAAGATTTGCCTTGTTAGGCTGGCTTGCTATTTAGCAGTGCCAATGCGGATTTTTCTACTCAGCTTCGCCAATAGGCGAAATAGTAAAAAAAGTAAAAGAAGAAGAAAGAAAGGGAAAGATCCTGCGAAAAAGAAATGGAAGATTGAAAAGGATTAATGATGAGGAAAGCAAAAAATAGAAAAAGAACAGAAACAAATAACTTAAACTTTGAATGTTTACCCTGCTCCCCTAATGATAAATCAATCGAAGAAGACGA
The DNA here is from genome assembly GCA_033763895.1 of Chloroherpetonaceae bacterium. NCBI lineage: Bacteria > Pseudomonadati > Chlorobiota > Chlorobiia > Chlorobiales > Chloroherpetonaceae > Chloroherpetonaceae bacterium. Next base: position 21,961 of record JANRJQ010000007.1, read on the forward strand.
GAGCGAAATCGCCTTAGTTACAACTTCTGATTGAAGTAGGTTCGAAAAAATATGTGCTTTTTGTTTCGTCATATCTGAATAATAGCCAACGATTTCCTAAATTGCAAGCGAAATCGAAAAAAATTTCAATCTTTTTTCATGAAGACTTTTCAAGCGAAAAAAATCTATTATTCAATTAGTGAAGTCAGCCGAATCACCAAAGTACCGGCATATTTGCTTCGTTATTGGGAGTCAGAGTTTCCGATTCTCTCTCCTTCGCGAAATTCTCAAGGGAATAGAATCTACACCAACAAAGATGTTGCGATTGTGCTTTCGATAAAAAATTTGATTCAAGATGAGGGTTTTACTTTAGAAAAGGCGAAGTCGCTCTTACTTGGAAAATCAGTAAGCAGTGAGATGATTGATTCAACTAATTCTCTTTTAGAACAAAATCGTGAAGAGCTTAAAATCAATGATAAACTGATGTCTGAACGGCTTTTGAAACGAAAGAAAAAGCTCATTGAGGCAAAGGAAATGATTGAAGAAATGCTAAAGATTTTGAGATAAAATTATTTTCATCCCTTATTTTTATCCCTCTAATAAATTGACTTTATAACAACTTACTAAACTGCAAAATGTCTAAAGAGCCGGCTGTAACGCAAGACTTAGCCAAAGAACACGGATTAACCGCTGATGAATATGCAAAAATAATTGAGTACTTAGGACGGACGCCTACTTTCACTGAACTTGGAATTTATTCGGTCATGTGGTCGGAGCATTGCAGTTACAAAAATTCTATCGCGGAATTAAAGAAACTTCCTCGATCGAAAGAAGCAGGTAAAGAAAATGCCGGAATTGTAAGAATTGGTGATGGTTTAGCGGTTGCTTTTAAGATTGAATCGCATAATCACCCAAGTGCAGTTGAGCCGTATCAAGGCGCTGCAACCGGGGTAGGCGGAATTCATCGTGATATTTTTACAATGGGTGCGAGGCCTATCGCAGCATTAAATTCGCTTCGTTTTGGAAATTTAAGTAATGAACGAGTAAAATTTTTACTGGATGGCGTTGTTCGAGGAATCGGTGATTATGGAAATTCGTTTGGTGTTCCCACGGTTGGTGGTGAAGTTTACTTTCATGAATGTTATACCGGCAATCCCCTTGTAAATGCAATGTCTGTTGGCATTGTAGAGGAATCTCAAATTGCAAGAGCAATTGCACCGGGTGAAGGAAATCCAGTCATCATTGTTGGTTCTTCTACCGGAAGAGATGGCATTCACGGGGCAACATTTGCAAGTGAAGAGATCTCGGAAGCCTCTGAATCGAAACGGCCAAGTGTTCAAGTTGGAGATCCTTTTGCTGAAAAACTTCTTCTTGAAGCAACACTTGAAGCTTTAGCAACGGGTTATATCTTGGGAATTCAAGATATGGGGGCAGCTGGAATTACTTGCTCGTCAACTGAAATGTCGGCAAAGGCGATTGAGGAACTTGGCTCTGGAGGAATGGAACTTCATTTAGAAAAGGTTCCGATACGAGAAAAAGGAATGAGCGCGTATGAAATCATGCTTTCTGAATCTCAAGAAAGAATGCTCCTTGTGGCTCAAAAGGGCAAAGAAAACGACATCATTTCGATTTTTGAAAAGTGGGATTTGAAAGCTGTGGTCATTGGCAAAGTGACTGCAGATAATCGTGTAAAGGTATATTTCAATGGTGAATTAAAAGCTGATGTTCCCCCTGTAAGCTTAGTTTTAGGAGGCGGTGCGCCTGTTTATATCCGAGAGGCTAAAGAACAAAAACCAGCGGTCAACTTCCCTGCTTTAATGAATGATCGTGAAATTGATTTTCACGAAGCTACACTTCACCTGCTTTCGAGGCCCAATATTTCCAACAAAGCGTGGATTTATGACCAGTATGATTCAATGGTACGAACCAATACTTCGACACTTACGGGTACGAGTGATTCTGCAATTATTAGAATAAAAGGGACGCAAAAAGGTTTATCAATGAAAACCGATTGTAACGCGAAGTACGTCTATTTGAATCCGCGCAAAGGGGCACAAATCGCAGTCAGTGAATGCGCTAGAAATATTGCTGCATCTGGGGCAAAGCCTTTAGGTGTGACAAACTGTTTGAATTTTGGAAATCCGATGAAACCTGAAATTTATCATCAATTTCGAGAAGCTGTTGGCGGAATGGGCGACGCTTGCAGAAAATTTCAAGTTCCAGTTACCGGCGGAAATGTCAGCTTTTATAATGAAACTCAACAAGGTGATTCAAGAATCGCTGTTTATCCTACCCCAACAATAGGAATGGTAGGTCTTTTGGAGGATATCGAAAATCAAATTCCATCTCACTTTATAACTGAAGGAGATTTGATATATATCGTTGGGATGAAGTTAGGGGATAGTGAAATAGAAAACTTAAATGGTTCAGAGTTTATTGATGCTTACTACAACGAACTTGGAACAGATGCCCCGGTCATCAATCTTGATGTTGAATATCAACTCCAAGAAATGATGGTGGAAATTGCAAAAATGAAACTTCTCTCTTCTGCTCATGACCTTTCTGATGGTGGGTTTGCAATCGCATCGATTGAAAGTTCCATTATGTATCAACCGACTCAGATAGGAGCACGATATGATTTACAAACCCCTACTCGGGATACTGGAATACAAGAATTTCTATACAGTGAAACTCAAGGTAGAATACTTGTATCACTCTCTTCCTCAAATATCGATGAATTCCAAAAGATATGTTCTAAGTTTTCAATTGAATATGAACGCGTCGGGATTGTTGGTGGAAATGACATTGAATTCAAATTTGGCGGGAAAAATTCGATTAATTTTAAAATGAAAGAATTAAACGAAAGGTATTTCCAATCGATTCCTGAAGCGATGTCCCATTAATACTAAATTTGACAAAATGATTTTGTTAAAGTAAGGTAACTTTCAGTGGTAATTTTTACTTCATTTTTAGAATTCGAATTATATATGCTGTTTAACCTACAATAACATTGCATGTAATCTTCAAGAGTAACTTGATTATTGTTATATTCAGACATCATAGATTTAAATTCACTAAAAATTTCATTCGCTTTTATATTTAGCGCAATAAAATCACTCATTAGTGCTTTATCAGCAAGAAAAGCGGCAAATTGTTTTGGAAATCGAGATTGAAATTCGTTTGCTACCTTTTTATGTTCTAGAAGTGTCAGCGCAAATGCAAATACAAGACCTTGTGTTTTTGCAACTTCAAAATCATGCGATTCAGGGGTAAATTGATATTGAAATGATAAGTTGTGTTTTGCCTGACAAGCTTTTTCTACATTTTCTAAACAAATTTTTGTTTTTTTGCTAGTGACATACGTTACAATCGTCTGAAAAGTTGTTCTTGAATTGAAAGTTGAATTCGAAAAGCTTTGCGGCCCATACATCGGATGAAGTAAAACGAAATCAATTTTTCTGTGTCTTTTAAGGTCGAATTCTTTTATAGCCACAAAAGAGGGATATTGTAAAGAAGGTACGAGCCAAAAGGTAATCGGTTTCTCAAGACGAATGAATTCAGGGATTATTTTTTTTAGGGTTTTATGGTAGTTTCCAAGATTGATACAAATAATGATATCAGAAAATTCTGATGCAGTTTCAATCATATCATTAAATTCTACATCAATATCACATCCTTTAATCAAATTTATTTGAAGAAGATCGGATATACTCGGCAAAATGGATTTTTCAAGGAAATTACCAAAGTTCCCTTTATTTCCAATAATTAATACTTTTCTCATTAATCTTTGAAAGAATTATTTTATAAATTTGGCGATTCGAAGAAGGTTTCTTTTGATTGGAAATCGAAGACTTATGGTGCAGCATTTTTTTTTGCCTTGATCGCTCTAACTGTCTTAGCCCCTTTTTTAAATGATTTTTCGATTTATTTCGTTTTTAAGGGAATTTGCCATCAAGATCCCGCGAGATGCTTTTACATCAACGAACATCCGTTTGCGGTATGTGTTCGTTGCTTCGCAATTTATCTTGGTACCCTTTTTGGTTTTATAATTATAAAAGAGTCTTCTGAAATTAAAGCACTCTTTCTCCTTATTCTATCATTATTTATTAACTTAATACAATTTTTTTTTGAACGGTTGCTGATTATTGATCTATCAAATGACTTAAATATTTTCTTTAAGGTGTTGACAGGTTTTATCCTTGGCGTCTCTTTAGCAATTTTTTTATTAATGGCAATCTCAGATATCATATATAAGAAATCAAAGAAAAATTATGGCATCTAAAAGGAATCAATCACAAGCAAAAATGGTTAATTCCAAAAAAACTGTAGGTTCACCTTCACCTGAAGTAGCAATTCGTAAGACTTTAATCGAAAGGAAAACAAAAGAAACAGAAATTTTAATTGAGTTAAATTTAGATGGCTCAGGGAAATATCAAATTTCTTCTGGGATAAGCTTTTTAGATCACATGTTAGAATTATTTTCGAAGCATTCTAAAATTGATTTACGAATAAGTTGCAAAGGTGATATTCGTATTGACGATCATCATACTGTAGAAGATATTGCAATCGCATTAGGTTCCGCATTAAAAGAAGCTTTAGGGAGTAAAGTTGGGATCAAGCGTTATGGATATGCCTATATTCCGATGGACGAAACACTTGTAAGAGCGGCTATAGATTTGAGTGGTAGAAGTTATCTTGTTTTCAATGCAAAGTTTAATCGTGCTAAAATAAGCGATATGGCAACTGAAATGGTCGAGCATTTCTTTTTTTCATTAGCAGAACACTTGAAAGCAAATATTCATTTAGAAATTCTTTATGGAAAAAATACTCATCATAAAATTGAGGGGTTGTTTAAGGCATTTGCTGTTTCATTTCGGGAAGCTATTGTAATTATCGATAATGAAATTGCCTCCACGAAGGGTGTGATTTAGTGAAGATTAAATGAGTCAGTTAAATCTCACTTTCGTTCCAACGCCGATTCCTCTTTTCTTAAACCAACCTTCGTTTAATTCTAAGGCATAGACCGCCGGTTTTGATCCGGGATAAGTGGCGAAGTCTTCATCAGGTTTTGTTGAAGCCCCTTCTGCTTTCATATGAAGAATATCAACAATAAATCCATTTTGATCGATATAAGCAATATCAAGTGGAATAAATGTATTTTTCATCCAAAAACTGAGTAAACGAGGAGATTCAAAAACGAAAAGCATGCCTTCATCTTCAGGCATCGATTCTCGGAACATCAACCCTTTTTCTCTCTCTAGTTCTTCATCAGCGATTTCAACCCAAATCATAGCTGTATCAATCATTATTTTATGTTTATTTCCGCGTTTTTGGGGGATAAAAGTGCCTTGAACTTTGGAATTAGTTTTATCCCTTTTTGAATCATTACATCCATCGCAACCCGAAAAAAAACAAAGCGATGTTAAGGAAAAAAGGGTAATAACAAGTAATGAAAATAAATATTTAGGACGCATTAGATTGAATATTTTTCAATTATAAAATCAGGAATTGTTTCTGCTTTACCGGTTTTGATATTAATCATAACATAATCAATCCAACCAGAGGTACAGAGTTTTCCAGTTGATTTTCTTTTTATTTCAAATCCCACTTTGACACTTTGCTTTTGCATTTCCATAATCCAAGTATCGACGAGAGCCGTATCTCCCAATCCAAGTTCTCGTTTATATTCGATGTAGGTTGCTTTTACAAACCACCCAAAACCAAGTTTTATAAAATCCTCCATAGGCATTTTGTAACATCGCCCCATCTGATCATATCGAGCGGCAAGCAAATATTCAAGGTAACGGGTGTTGTGAACATGTTGATTCAAGTCAATGTCGTCTGGGCGGACAGCGATTTCGCTTTGGAAACGAGAATAAACTTTATTCTTACTCTCCGTTATTTGCAATTCCTGTTGTTCTCTTTCTTTAATCATTCAGTTTTACTTTGCTGATTCTGTGAGCCCCTCGAGCCATTCACCCTTAAAAATCTTGTCCAATATTTTAACTGCTTGATCCACTTCCTTTTTGGAAATAATAAGAGGCGGTAAGAGCCGAATTACATTCGTATTGGTTGCATTAATGATTAACCCTTGTTTCAATGCTTTTTGTACATAATAAGAAGCATCTCGACTGACACTGATTCCAATCATGAGACCAATTTGCCGAATCGCGGTAATTTGCAAATGATTACGCCGCATCTCATCCAATTTCCATTTGAAATACGCACCGACTTCTTTTGCTTGAGTCATCAAATTCTTTTCCAACATTTCTTCAATTAAGGCTAAACCAGCTGCGGCTGCGACAGGATTTCCGCCAAATGTTGTGCCGTGAGATCCTTTTGTAAATGCTTCTTCAACGCGCTTTCCTCCGATAATTGCACCTAAAGGTAAACCTCCCCCTAAGGGCTTTGCTGCCGTAACGATATCAGGAGTTACACCGAAATTCATGTAACTGAAAAAATCGCCTGTTCTCCCACAACCTGCTTGAACCTCATCGGCAACGATTAAAAAATGATGCTTTACAGAGAGTTCAAAAAGCAATTCAACAAATGACTTTTGTAGGGCACAAATCCCACCTTCGCCTTGAACAAACTCCACAAATACAGCTGCGGTTTTATCTGAAACTTTTGCGCGTAAATCTTCACCATCATTGAATTGAATGGTTCCTGTTGAAGGTAAAAGGGGATAAAAACCCTCGTGATACTTCGCTTTTGGAGTAAGCGTAAGCGCGCCATAAGTTCTTCCGTGAAATCCATTCGTTAGTGAAAGAACCTCGGTTTTATGGTCAGATTTAATCGGGGAAAATTGTGTAGCCCACTTTCGCGCGAGTTTAATGGCACCATCGTTAGCTTCTGCCCCGCTATTGGAGAAAAATACTTTTGAAAGTCCTGTAAGTTCAATGAGCTTATCAGCCAAGCGGAATTGAGGCTCAAGAAGAAACAGATTGGAAGTGTGAATATATTTTTTTGTTTGGTCGGTAATCGCTTTGATAATTTTTGGATTCCCATATCCGAGGGCATTAACGCCAATTCCGGCAATCATGTCTAAATATTTTTCGCCTGATTTGGTGTATAGATACGCGCCTTTCCCCTTTTCTATTGCAAGTGGCAAACGGCTGTAGGTATGAAAAAATAAATCACTCTCTTTTTCAAGCGTTAGAGCGTCGCTCGTAAGAACTACGGAAGATGCATCAATTTCCATTTCAATCATTCTTAGTTTTAATGAGTGGCAAATGTAAGAGATTCATAAATAATTCTCTTTTACTTTTTTGAATTTTTTATGTGTCTGGAGAATTTCCAACTAAGCGCCGTTTCTATCTGATTATGCTTTTGTAACTTTGTATCTAAAATATTTCAATATGATACACCAAGTAGAAAAAACAAAAAAACCCGAACTACCCATACAATTAGTTGATTTGGTAAACCTTCACCGCCGTTTATGGAACGAAATGGAACCGGAGATTAAGAAAGTTATGGAATCGGCATCATTCATCAACGGTCCGCAAGTTGGCGAATTGGAATGTGAACTTTCGGGATATTTAGGATGTAAGTATTCAATCGGATGTGCAAATGGAACGGATGCGCTCGTTGTTGCCTTACGAGCGTTGAATATTGGTCCGGGCGATGAAGTAATCACAACCCCATTTACATTTGCCGCAACAGTTGAAGCTATTTTACTTGTTGGCGCGACAGCTCGCTACGCCGACATTGATGCTGATACTTTCAATATCAACCCCAACTTGATACAGGATGCGATTTCATTAAAAACCAAAGCCATTATGCCGGTTCATCTTTATGGGCAACCAGCAAATATGGAGGAGATAATGGCACTTGCGTCCAAACACGGTCTTTATGTGATTGAAGATAATGCGCAATCGTTTGGAGCACATTGGAACGGAAAAAAAGCTGGAACTTTTGGCCATATCAGCACCACAAGTTTCTTTCCGGCAAAGAACTTGGGAGCATTTGGCGATGCCGGCGGAATCTTCACAAATGATGAGGCACTTTATCAGCGGCTTAAAATGATTGCGCAACACGGTGCAAAAATTCGTTATACCCACGAGTTATTAGGGTTCAACTCACGAATTGACACCTTACAAGCCGCGGTTTTGAAGGTAAAACTCAGGCATCTTCCCTCGTTTAACCTTGCACGGCAAAAAGCGGCAGCACTTTATAATCAGTATCTTTCCGGAGTGAAAGTGAAAACGCCCATAGTTCATCCAAAAGCCGATCACATTTATCATCAATACACCATTGTTCTTGATTCGATGGAGCAGCGCGATGGCTTACAGAAATTTCTTCACGGAGCAGGAGTTCCAAGCAGCGTGCATTATCCCATTTCGCTAAATTTGCAAAAAGCCTTTTTGGATGAAAAATATCCCAAAGGCTCTTTACCAATTTCGGAATCTTTGGGAGGAAGAGTGCTTTCGCTGCCAATGCATACAGAGCTTGAGGAAGAAGAAATTGCTTATGTGGCGGATAGTATTGGGGAGTATTGCGGGTTAAGATAATTTTTGGATATTTTCACCAATTTTTTGCTTTAATTTTTTTTGAAAATTACTGTTTAAGAAGCTTTCATCGATTTTCTCATACCAAAATGGTTGAAAACTTTGAAAATTTTTAATAATTCTTGTTAATACATTTTTTTCGATTTCCAAGGTTTCACATGATTTTTCAAAATCGATAAATTTAATCTTTTTCCTTTTCCAATTAAGCGTTAACGCTAGCTCTTCTTTGTCATTTGGGTTAACTAAAAATGTTGAAACCAAGTCATAAGCCGGAGATAAAGTTAAATCCCCATTCTCATTTTCAATTATAGAAAAATTTTTAAGATGCATATCTGAATTTCCGACGAGAAATGAGAATATAACGACTTCAAAAAAATTCACAATATCCAAACCGGGGTTTGAGGAGTAACGCTGAATTAGCTTCCCTATTTGTTCGTAACTCCCTTTGTATTTATCTTAAGTCATTCTTTCGGCGATCTGACAAAAATCTTCCATTCTTCTTTTCATAGAATCCACACGGTCTATTCTTTTCGTGATATAAGATAAACTACCAGAGTTCATTCTTATTAGTGAATTGGTGACCGTTTTTATTCCCGAAATTTCGGCAAGTTTCATCGTTAAATGCTCTACTTCTGGCAAATGTGGATAATCTTTGGTTGGTGGCTTAAATATGTATTCACCCCACAAACCTACAATTGTAAATCGATTCCCTTTATTCTGAGATGAACTTATAGTAAGCGATAATTTTGGTTGAAATCCGGTTAGTGAAATTTGTTTCTTAATTACTTCTTTTGCTAAATCGATAACACTTTTTTCTGTTATTTCAAGAAGTGGTGGCATAGGCAAGCCAAATATTTTTTTTGAGCACTTTTTATGAAAATCAATTTCAGGTGGTTCAAGTTCTCTATAGCAAAAAAGGCATTTATTCATATTTATTTTAATCCTTATTTTCAATACTTACAGCACCAATACAATCTTTGCAACAAACCAATAATAGACCCATTCTATCTCGAGGATTCAATTTCCAGTTCTTTTCAGCAATAAGAAGCAACCAGCCTTCTGGGATTAATCCATCGAAGTAAGGGAATAGTACTTTACTTTTGAAAGGTGCTTCCTGAAGAGGAAAATTTACGCTGATTGGAATTGCTTCTTTTTGAGAAAGATATTTTTTGTCATACTGAAAGAAATACCCTTCGAAGGATTCCCATACTTCACCTACTTTTTATCATATAACAGTACATTCCCACTTCTAATTTTCATCATTCACCTCTCTTCATTTTCACCGGCCCTGCTTCGTGGCCAAAGAGTTTCAAAATTTGATTGACTTTATCCAAGCGAAGAGTCTTTTTCCCGCGCTCCAATTCGCGAACAAACCTTAGGCCAACACCGGCTTTATAGGCCATTTCTGACTGCGTAAGCCCTGCTTCTTTACGTTTCGCTTTAACAAATTCTTTAATCGTCATATACCCTAACGGGTTCACTTTTAATAAAAAACACTGTTTTTATACCTGAACGGGTATAATATAAGTAAAATCATTAAAAAAAGTACCCTTTCGGGTACTTCTCAAAATTTTCATCAATTAGCTTGGTTATTTTTTGGGAAGATACTTTAAAACGGAGAATTTGGATCGATCGAAAAGGTGAGAAGCGAGCGTGCGAATATCGGAGGCAGAAACGGAATCGACTTCATCGATGACTTCAGCGATTTCGCGAAACCTGCCGAAGTAATAAAAATCTTGTGAAAGATGCCCTGCTCTTGAAGACATGCTTTCTTGTGCCATAATGAGCCCACCTTTTAGTTGGGCTTTGCTCAGTTCAAGTTCCTTTTGGCTTGGCGCTTTTGACGCTAATTTTTCAAGCTCTTGATAAATGAGTTTTTCTGACTTGTCTAGCTTATTCTTATCGGTGCCGATATAGACATTAAAAAGATTTGTTTCATCAGATGTGAGGAACGAAGAAAAAACCGAATAAGCGAGCCCGTGACGCTCACGAAGTTCAAGATTCAGCCGCGAACTCATTCCACCGCCCAAAATGGTATTAAGTAGATTCATCGCGTAGTAATCTTTATCGCTACGGCTAAAAGGAAACCCAAGCAAGAGATGCGCTTGTTGAATGGGTTTTTTCACTTCCCTTTCTTTTTTCTGATAGGCTTTCATAGGAAATCCGGTGCGATTTGGTCGTTTTGGATTTCTTCGGTCAGGGATAAATGACTGAGCAAGCTTAACAAGAGTCTCGTGTTTGACATGCCCGGCAGCGGCGAGAGTCATTTGATCGGTGGTGTAACGCTCTTGCATAAAGTCGAGTGCCATTTTTCGTGTAATGCCACGAACACTTTTTTCAGTGCCACCTATTGGAAAACCCAGCGGATGTTCGCCGTAGAGAAGCTTATCGAAATCGTCGTGAATGACATCGTCGGGCGTATCATCGGCGCTTTTGATTTCTTCGATAATGACATCTTTTTCTTTCTCGACTTCTTCTTTTGGGAAGGTCGGATGAAAAACCAAATCGGAAATGACATCAACCGCGGTGGGGAGAAATTCATCGAGCACACGGGCGTAAAAGCAGGTTCTTTCTTTGGTGGTAAAAGCATTCAAGTAACCTCCCACTTGCTCAAGGCTTCGTGAGATTTCAACAAAGTTTCGATTTTTTGTTCCCTTAAAGACCAAATGCTCAATAAAATGAGCCATTCCGTTGTTGGATTTATCTTCGTCGCGCGAACCAGTATTAGTCCATATTCCAACAGAAACACTGCGAACGGTGGGTACAAACTCACTTAAAACCGTGAGCCCATTTGGAAGAACCGTTTTTTCGACGGTTGATTTTTCTTTGTAGGTCATAACGCTTGAAGTAAGCGCCTTTTGCTTTGACCCTAATGCTTTACGAAAAGTTCTATTCAATTGGATAAAGAATAATGAGTTAATAAAAAAGTGTATTCGATGAGCGTAGATTTCATCAATTATTTTTCGTTCAAATTGGGAGAGATAAATCTGGTTTTGACATTTTGCCAAAATGAATTTCATCAACATACCACCACCAATGCGATTTCGGATAAGTCTTTCGGTGTGATTCATCAAGCAGGCCTAAACCGAATTCATAAACTTCAAGATATTGATAAGCATTTTGAAGTACAATGGCATCGCAACGCCGGACTTCTCTAGCTTGTTCATTAGTAAGTTCGGACTTTCTGATTTCGATATCGCTTCGGTAAAAAAGGAACTCGTCGTACCCTTCAATCCAAATTTCTTCGGGGTCGCCGAGATCGCGGCAATATCGTGAGTAAATTCTCACCAATTCATCCATCGTAAAGCCTCGCGAGGCATAGAGATGCGGTGTTTTTTCTTTTTTATCCAAGTTAGAACGCTTGTTAATTCAATAGGTTTTAAGAAATTTTTTTTCAATCGCTTCGACTTTTGAGAGTCGGGTTTGATGGCGTTCACCTTCAAACGGTGTGGTAATAAATGTCGTTACAATCCGCTTAATCACTTCGATTCCCAAAGCGCGAGCGCCAAGCGTGAGCACATTGGCATTACCGTGTCCGCGTGCAATTTGGGCTGAAAATTCATTATAGCACAATGCCGCGCGAATCCCGGGCATTTTGTTCAACACAATGGCAGATGCAGTTCCTACCCCATCAATCATAATTCCAAATGTTGCTCTTCCTGTACGAACAGCTTCACCCACTTTTTCGGCGAAATCGGGGTAATCGCAAGACGATTCGGAATCGGTTCCGAAATCAAGCAAACGATAATTTTTATCTGCAAGCAGTTTTTTCAAATCGGTTTTCGTTTGAAAACCGGAGTGATCTGAACCAATGGCAATGGTTAATTGAGAGGGTTCGGGAAGCGGTTTTGTTGCCTTCAACTTTGAAATAAGCTTTATGCCAAATTCCTTAGCACGGTCTTTGGCAAGCGGCGTCACGAGCGACACTGAGGTAAGTTCTATTTCTGATTTCCCACTTCTTTTCGCAGCAAGAATATCTTTTTCGGTGATTAAGGTCTTTCCCATTTTTGCAGTAAATTCATACAAATCTAATTGAAACAATGCCGAAAAAAAACGCTGACACCGCCCCAATCGATTTTTCTCAAAAGAAACTTGAAGAACTTATTGCACGATTGCAAGTCATTTCCGAAGAGATTCAAAACGAATCAACCGGAATTGAAGATGCGATATTGCTTTATGAAGAAGGCCAATCGATTGCAAAGCATTGCAGTGAAAGGCTAAACACCATACAAAAAAAACTCGAGGTACTGAATCCGGCTCTCTTTGCAGTGGATATGAAAAAAACCTTAGATACAAGTGAAGACGATGAATAATTATCGCTTTAAGACCTCTGCTGCAGCCCACCCTGTCCAGTTTTTCAGCCAACTCACACTTCCTGAAATACCCAGTTTTTGATAAGTAATAGGGAAAATTTTAGGATACTTCGCACCCACGGTTAAAATCAAAGTGGTAAAATCTTGTAAAGACATTTCATCACGAAACATCGTCTCCCGATACCTTGGCGGTAATTCGTCAAGCACAATCATGATTTGATTCATCAACTCATTAACAAAATTCGGCTCATCGGTTGATTCATTGTAGCACATAAATTTCATCAGGTTGGACATAATCGCGACATTGGGTTCATACGCATTGATTTCGGAAAGCCGCTCAACACTGAGGTCATTTTGATCGAATGCCTCTGCAAATTTCGAAACCGTTCGCTCCAGATTTCTCACCATCGAGCCAAAGCCGCAAAAAGTCAGTGGCGATGAGAGAGAAGCTGCATCACCCAATAAAATCAAGCGATGAGCGGCAGTCACGCGCGTTTTGCCGAATCCATCATGATGATAAGCCGGTATGATTCCAAAAACTGGTTTGATAATCTTGAATTCTTTTGAGGGCTTTTTGTAGGCTGGTAACTTTTCAAAATAGATTTCAAAAAGATTCAAGAGTGATTTATCGGCCAGAGACTCAAGCTTATCATAAAAAAAGAGATAAGTTGTAAACTCATGATTTGTTGCCGGGAAGCCTTCCCAAATTAATTGACGGTGGGCTTCGGCAGGTTCATTACTCAAAAGAATTTCTCCAATGTCGTAATCAATTCCTTCTAACCCTGAAGCCAAAGTGCCAACGGTTGGACAAACATGCGTTTGAGGCCGTGCAAAGCCATCCACCGTGTTGAGTTGCATTGCAAGGGGCGACATCACGCCCATTGCATCAGCAAAGGCTTTTGCACGATAATACTTTGTTTCGCCATCCTTTTGAACCTCAACCGTCACTGAATCTTTGCCTTGAAATAATCGCTTAAATTCCGTTTGCCCTAAAACCAAATTCCCCTCACTTGAATTGACTTTTTTCAACGCATGATTCAGGATAATATCGGAATCAATGGCGCAATCAAGTACTTTATCGATGAAAAGCCGCTTAACATTAGACTTTGCGGCAAATTCCACAAAACCGGTTTTATAAGATTTGGTGATTGCTTTTTCACTTTCTGAAAGCGACATAAAGCCCATTGCATCAAGCCTCTGCAATTCGCGCAAAGAGATATTCCAATCGCGATGTGTTTTTGCGGGTGTGTGTTTATCGATAAGCAAGATTTTCTTGTTGTAAAGCGAAGTCAGTGCAGCAGCGTGCAAGAGCCCAAGGGTCGCGCCCGAATAGATGACATCAAATTCGCCGGAAATGACGGCAGAATTAGGGAGTTCCGATTCGGAGAAAAGAACTTTTGGCGGTGGTATAGCTTCCCCTAACCCCACGTGCGACCAATATCGATCAATTTCTTGAATTCGTTTGAGCCAATACTCTCCGTTTTGAATATGGGAGAAATAATGATGGGTTAATGGATGTGTTGATTGAATAGTGCTAAGCATAATTGAAATGATGAGCAAAAATAAATCTGCTCATGTAATTTATTCTTCAAATTCGCTTTCACGGCGAAGGTAGTTTTCGAGGTCATCGAGCATAATGCCGGCTTCGTCTTGCGAGATTGAGCCTTTTTGCACCGCCACACGGACTGTCTCCATCGCCATTGCGGCATAGACACTAATCAAATGCGGCATTTGCTCTGAAAGTTCAGCGAGATGCCGTTTTACGGTTGCGACATCGCCGCGTTCGATGGGGCCGGAGAGCGCGTCCCAAATGCGTTCGCTATCGCGAAGGTTATCGAGCATGCTACGCATAATGGGTTCAAAGACCTTGAAAGCTTCGCGCTGAGGAGTGCCCAAGGCTGCAAAAAGTTCGGAGGCAACACTTGTTAGGGTCACCATATAATTTGAAAGCATGACCGAGGAAATATGATAAAGTGTCTTGGCTTCTTTGGGAAGGATTAAAATTTTACCGCCAAATTGATGTGCTAAAAATTTTCCAAACTCAATTCCTTCTTCCTCATCGGATTGCAATCCATAGTAGCACTTGAATTTCTCAGGGTAATTGGGCAAAATCTTTTTGGTAAAGGTTTGATAAGGGTGCATTGAAAGCGTGAGTGCGCCGCGGCGACCAAGCGGTAAGAGGACATCGGTTGTAAGTGCGCCAGAAAAGTGTACGACCGTTAAATGCTTTAGATTATGATTGTGCTCGGCATATTGCTTCACAACTTCAGGAATTTTACTATCCTGTACGGCAATCAGTAAGAGATTGATGGCTTTGGGGATATCCTCAACCTGATCTGAAATGACTTTGGTTTTAATCTTTCGGCTGAGCTCAAGCGCATCATCAAGGGTTCGATTAATCAGGCAATCGATTGAAAATCCTAGCTGGTGAAGAACGAGTGCAAGTTGTGAGCCCAAAGCTCCTGTTCCCACTAAGGCGATGCGATAATCCTGAACTTTAATATGTGTTATCATAAACTTTCCTTTCAGGATTTGAACACTTAGCAGTAAACAATGATGTCTTTAAGCTAAGTCGCTTCGCATCCTTTGGCCAGATTTTGAAATAATCGAGTGAAGCTTTCCGGGCAATACTGCCGATGAAATTCCTAAGAGGTATAAGTTTTCTCCCAAAGAATACATTCCCACAACAGCATTTCGGTATTCTTTGGTAATCACTCTTAACCGATTGAGTGAAAGTGTTTTACCTTGTAAATTCAATGACTGAATTTCATTTGAGAGTGCTTGTGCAATGGGTTTTAGATTGATTGGTTTAGTAGAAGCGGATTCAATGATGTCCCCCCATTCTGTAACAACCAAAGCGTGCTCGAATCCCTCCTTATCCACCATTTGCCAGAGATTATTTTTTGATCGAAACACTTTATCAATCATCTCTGATGCTATTTCAGCTTTTTGCACAACCTGCTCAGGTGGTTTTGTTTCAATTAATTTTACTTCTTCCCTCTCCGGTTGAACTTCAGAAATAGGCTCATAAGTCATGACTTCAATTTCAGGTGATTTTGGGAGTGAGCGAAGTTCCGGTCGCTCTAAAAGCAGGCGATACAAGAATGGTCTTAAATCAGAGAGCAACATGATCAATCGCTGGGTACCGCAAGTGGGGTTGATTCTCACGCACATTGAAAGTGTGCAATAACCGAGTGGCTCTTTGCACTTTGCTTTTTGCTGATAGGCAGAGACTGCGAGCGTTCCAACTTGCAAATCAAACCGTGTAACTACAGTCTGAGCATTTTGAGATTCACTCAAAACAAATTGATAGAGCGTATCATAAATGGGTTTCAAGTCTCGTGCGGTGAGCTTCGAAAGCACCACTCGAAACTTATCCGGATCATCACACGAATCGATTAATTCTTGCTGCAATTCGTTTGAAATGCTTTGCGTTTCGCTCATCACAAATCCGACTTGATAAATTAATTTTGTGAAATATAAATGAAATAGTCGTAAATCAATTTTCGACTTTGAATGCAGCAGAAGTTTAAAATCGCTTATTCGGAAACATTTTCAAAAAGGGATTGCAAAAATAATTTTGCACCTTGTAAAGCCTTAGCTCTATGGCTGATTTGATTTTTCTCTTCCATCGTAAGTTCAGCTAAGGTTTTATCGAAATTTGAAATCAAAAAAACGGGGTCGTAGCCAAAGCCATTTGTTCCACGACGCTCAATCAAAATCTCCCCTTCAAGCTTACCTTCTACGAAAACGCATTCACGCTTTTCATTGAGGTTATGAGTTATTGCCATTACCGTCAGAAAATAGGCATCTCGCGCCTGACTTCCTTCCATTTCAGAAAGCAATTTGCTCACATTTTCATCATATGTCGGCTTTCGACCCTGCACTTTATCTGATGCATATCGTGCAGAAAATACACCGGGTGCACCACCAAGAGAAGGAACAATGAGACCCGTGTCGTCAGCGATGACAATTCGTTTTTCAAAATTATCCTTTAAAGCATTGAAGGCTTCAAGGGATTTCTTTTCGGCATTTTGGTGAAGGGTTTCTTGATCCTCAACAGTTTCAGGGATATTAACGTTGAGCAGCGAATGAAACGAAAATCGAGTGTTCAACTTATTTAATTCAGTTTCAAAAAACGCTTGAATCTCCTTGAATTTATCTTGGTTCTTGGTTGCGATAATTAAAGCAACAGGTGTTTTATCAAGCATTTTTAGGAAATAGAGAAAAATAGAGGTTAACTCCGCTTCCGGTCGTTGCCCAGCTGTTGAGAAGAATAAAGGGGACATCGCCCAATGATATTGCGTGAATGGTAAGCGAAACAGAACCAAGTAAAGTAAGATATAAAAAGCCGCGATTGACGGAGCAACGCCCTTCTTTGAAGGTTTGAATGGTTTGAGGCACCCAACAAAGCATGATAAACCCCATCCCAAGCCAACCGAAAATATTCAAAGTCATGAATGTTTATTTTGATAAATAAGTGAAATCATATCTCGAACTGCCTGTTCGATACCCACAAGCGCGGCGCGGGCAATTAGGGAATGCCCAATGCTCACTTCTTCGATTCCACGAAGTTTTGCAAAAGCTTGAATATTGTGATAATTCAATCCGTGACCTGCATTCACCCGAAGCCCTAAGTTTTTGGCAGCAGTTACTGCACTTTGAATTGTTTTCAATTCATTTTCGATTAATCGATCCGATTTTAGGGATGCGTATTTACCTGTATGAATTTCGATGAAATCTGCCCCTACAGCTTTAGAGAGTTCAACTGCCTTTATATCGGGCTCAATAAATAAACTTGTTGGAATTCCCTGCGCCTTGAGTGCTTTGATAAACGGCTTAAGGCTGTCTTGCATTTTTGAAACATTCAATCCACCTTCGGTTGTCAGTTCCGCGCGATTTTCAGGAACAAGGGTCACCAAATCGGGTTTTGTGTTGATGGCAATACGAAGCATTTCTTCGGTCATTGCCATTTCGAGGTCAAGTTTTGATTTTACGGTAGCACGCAAAGCAGCGAGATCGCGGTCTTGGATATGCCGTCGATCTTCACGAAGATGGCAGACAATTCCTTCAGCGCCGGCGAGTTCGGCGAGGATTGCGGCTTGAACGGGATCGGGTTCCTTTTCGCGGCGAGCGTTTCTGAGTGTTGCGATATGATCGATGTTGACAGCGAGTCTCATTCAAAGTCAGTTGAATATGGTTACAATCGAAAAAAAAAGCCGCCAATGGTCATTGAGCGGCTATGCTGCAAGATTGCAAGGCTTTGTGGAGATGGCGGGACTCGAACCCGCGTCCGGAATTGCTTTAAAAGCGGCCACCACACTCATCTTTGGTGATTGTGTTTCGCCAAAGCAAGATTCCACCAACAGAATTGCCCGACTATCTCTGCTGCTTTACGGCTGCAGTGGGCCGAGAATCCACTACAAACGGTCTGCTCGCGCGAGCCTGCGTTAGCGGCTCAAGCGCATTTTATGACACCGGCAAAGTTCAGAACAGACACATCCCTTTGCGGGCGAAGGCTGAAAACTTAGGTTAAGCTAAGTTAGGCAGCCATTGCGTACGATGTTTCGTCCGCATCTACAGTTGCATAGGCTTCTTTTACGAGTCCACCCATACTGAAACTCGGAGTGCAACCTCCTTCTCTACGAACCCCGTCGAAACCGGTCATCCCCAAATTGTCAAATAACATGCCTTACAAGTTGCGAATATACGAAACCAAGATGCATCGGATTCAGTTTTTTCTCCTTTCCGAATCATTTGAGAAGCCTAAATTTCTACATCAGAAATCACCACTTCATTCAACCCACGAATTGAATTTGCAACATAACATATTTCGGCGGTGAGTATATCCTGCTTGGTTAGAATCGACTCCTTGCAGCGAGGTTCTACTTTTAAGAAAAAATCTCTAAAGACGCCATTGAGAAGCCCGCATTGAATCGGAGGTGTTTTGAATTCATTTCCGTTCTTGATAATGATATTTCCAATACAAGTTTCGGTGACTTCATCCTTTTCGTTGAAAAAAATTGCATCCCAAAAATTTGTTTCCTGAAGCTTTTCGTAGGTCTCGTTGTAAAGAATACGATTCGTGGTTTTATGATAGAAAAACACATTGTTTCGATCAATTCTTCGCTTTGCAAAACAAACGCGCTTTTGTGAATGAACTTCAATTGTTAGAGGGCTCAGTTCAATCGAACATTCTCCATTTTGGGAAAGCAAGAGCCTCAGTTTAGAGGGTATAATGGGGTTTCTCGCTTCGATTTTCTTTTTGATTGAATCAACGATTTTTTGATAGTCAAAATGAAACCCAAAGTAATAAGCAGAATCCTTTAATCGTTGAAGATGAAATTCAAGTAGAGGAATTGCTTTGAGCGAATTCGTTTCAATTATGGGAAGAGATTCGTAGAAATAAGGTCTGAGATGCTGTGCTTCACTGTCAAGACGCATTGTTTCGATGAGTAAAAAGGGCTTGAATTCACTTGTCAAAAATTTTGCTTTGAGTTTACATTCTTCAAATTCTTCTTCAGCAACAGAATCAATGGTGATTCCACTCCCAACACCCATTTCAGCTGAACCATCCTTGCAAACCACGGTACGGATTGCAACATTAAAGACGGCTTTTGAAAAACTTTGTGAGCTTTCGGATTTGGATGTTTCATCCGTCTCTAAACTTTGACTTGGTGCAAAGTAACCAATTGACCCACAATACAACCCTCGTTCTTCGGTTTCCAAATTTGCAATCAATTCCATTGCTTTAACTTTCGGGGCACCGGTAATACTTCCCGAAGGGAAAAGCGCCCGAAAAATCTTTAATGGCGTCGTTTCTCGCGCAAGCGTTCCAATGACCGTGGAAGTCATTTGATGAACGGTTTGCATTGTTTCAACTTTGAAAATTTCTGGAACTTGAATGCTTCCAGTGTCGCAAATTTTTCCAAGGTCATTTCTTAAAAGATCAAGAATCATCAAATTTTCCGCACGGTTTTTTTCATCACTCTGTAGCCAATTGATGATAAGATCATCGCCGGCAGGTGTATTTGCGCGAGGTGCGGTACCCTTCATCGGCTTTGTGAGGATGTGTCGATTTTCAACTTTGAAAAAGAGCTCGGGAGAGATCGAAAGGATTTCAAAACCGTTACAATTGAGAAAAGCACTATATTCCGCCGATTGCGTTTTTCTCAATTTCTTGTATAAACCGAAAGAGTTATTGCATTGGAATCGATATTTGCTTGTGAAATTGATTTGATAAACTTCTCCATTTCGAATCGATTCTTGAATGCTTCCAATCTGTGAAGAATATTGCGAATAAGAGAGATCAAGTTTAGGAAAGATAGGCTCGGTATAGAGTGATTCTTCATTTTCGAAAAGTCCATCCATTTTTTTAGGCGATTCAAAAATCCCAAACCAAAGTAGCGGCAATTCACTCAATGAGCGGAATTCGATTTTTCGTTGAAATTTTTTTTCAAAAGCATAACCTGCTTCGTATGAAATAAATCCGGCAGCGAAATAGCCATTCCTTAACGCTTCATCAATTTCGAAAAAGGCGCTTTCTACCTCATCAAGTTTGTATGCACTGATTTCATTCTTTGGATTTTGAAAAAGGAGGGCACGGTAATTCAGAGATCTGAATTCAGCTGATTCCAATAAAACGCTTCCTTTTTTCATTGATTTTCTTTTAGACAAATCAAAATCCTTTTCATAAGGATTCTAATTACTTATTGAGAAAGAAACGGCATAAAACCTCTGTGATTTCCGCATTTCTATGAATTTAACAGAACTTTAACCTTCAAAGCGATTCAAAGCGTGTAATTTTGCAGCCAATAATTATGAATTAGAAATTGAAATTTGGTTGCCTTAAAGGAATTGACAGAAAAACGCGAACAAAAAACAATCCGTTGCCTCACCTTAAATACGCATCGTGGGCGTGGACCGAAACTTCCCTATCTTTTGGCACAATCTTCACTCAATGAAGCTGAACGCATAGAATTGCTTCATGATACACGTGCTTACACCCATTACATTGCCGAGTGGCTCAATCAAAATAAAAATAATTATGATGTCGTTGGGCTTCAGGAAGTTTTTAATGGGATTTTAGGTCTAGGCGACAGGCTTTTCCGAAAATACCGTCAGCGTGATCATTACCGCGTGATTTCAGAGTTTCGCACAGCGATTTCACACGGGGTGGGATTTGCGGCTTTTCGATACGAGAATATGTTCCTTTCTCAATTGCAAATGGTTGGGCAAAGGCAAATAAATTATCTGCTACCCGGTCGAATTGCATTTCTTGCTGCTTGCGGGTTTACATTAGCCCCCTTGATTTTTAATGATCAAGTGATTTATGTCGGGAATACGCACATGCATCCCTACAATCCGCGTGACAGGGAAATGCAGGCGAAAGCAATTGCGAAAGAGATCAAACTGCTTCGAGACGCTCCTGCTATTTTTATGGGGGATTTTAATACTGTGCCTCCGGGTTGCAAAACAAGTGGATTTCCTGCCGGCGAGCGTGATACCAACAGCTATAAAAATGATCAAACCATTGCCATTCTACAGGAAGCGGGTTTGCAACTGATGCCAATGACGGATGACGAAATTCACTATACCTACCCCACCGGACTCCCCAATCGAACGCTCGATTACATTGTTTTTTCAAAACATTGGGAAGTTATTCGATATGAAGTGATGAAAGATTTTAAGTATAGCGATCACTATCCTGTGTTTGGTGAATTCAGATTAAAAGATTAATTCATTTCCACAAAACCTACGAAAATCTTAAAATTTCGGACTTTTTAGGTTTTAGTTTTGAAGCCAAACAGCCGATTTAGTCGCTTCGCTTTCTAAGTGCTCAATTTTCCGCATCTTTCCTCATTCAAAAACATCCGCTTTTTTTTTCACAAAGAGATTGCAAATCCGCTTAAAATCGAGAGATTTACACAGTTACGAAGTAGTATTGTCGGTTCATGAAGTAAGGTGAGAACCTCTCTTTTAATCACTGAAAATCGCTTCGAGATTTTTTCAATGATCTCACGAAGGAGAAAAACTATGCTCACACGCGAGCTACCGACCCCTGATACAAAA
The DNA here is from genome assembly GCA_033763895.1 of Chloroherpetonaceae bacterium. Classification (NCBI taxonomy): domain Bacteria; kingdom Pseudomonadati; phylum Chlorobiota; class Chlorobiia; order Chlorobiales; family Chloroherpetonaceae; species Chloroherpetonaceae bacterium. The sequence continues at coordinate 43,832 of JANRJQ010000007.1, forward strand.
ATTCCACGCATCATTATTTATTCCGGTAAGGGGGGAACTGGTAAAACTACCATCTCATCAGCCACTGCAACCGCGCTTGCTAAAGAAGGTAAGCGCGTTTTGATTCTTTCCTCAGATCCCGCGCATTCTCTTTCTGATGTTTTCGATTTTAAGATTGGGCGGCAAGAGCCACTCAAAATTGCCGAGAATTTATACGGACTTGAGATCGATACGATATATGAACTGAAAAAGCACATGTCCGGCTTTCAGAAGTTCGTTGCAGATTCCTACTTAAAGCGAGGCGTCGATTCAGGCGTTGCCTCTGAACTCACCACACAGCCCGGGCTTGATGAAATCTTTTCGCTTTCAAGGCTTGTTGATGAAGCACATTCAGGCAAGTGGGATGCGATTATTCTTGATACTTCACCCACCGGAAATACGCTGCGGCTTTTAGCCTATCCGGAGATTATCATCGGTGGAAATATGGGCAAGCAGTTTTTTAAGTTGTATAAAAATATGGCGTCGCTTCAACGCTCGCTTGGTGGGCAGAATTCACCTGACCCGGAATTTTTTGATGAGGTGAATCTTCTGATGAAGCAAATGGAAGACATTAATAAATTTATTCTTCGCCCAGAAGTCACTTTCCGATTGGTTTTGAATCCCGAAAAGCTCTCGATACTTGAAACTAAACGAGCCTATACCTTTGTGCATCTTTACGGCATCAATATTGATTGCATTGTGGCCAATAAAGTATTGCCTACTTCGAACACTGTTGGAGATTATTTCGAATTTTGGTCAGACTTGCACCGGAAGTATTTGCTTGAAATCGATAATTCATTTTACCCTACGCCAATTTTCCGATGTGAATTGCAACGCACTGAGCCGATTGGGGTTGAAGAATTGGCGCGGGTGAGCAAAATGGTGTTTCGTGACCAATCGCCTGACTCTATCTTCCACGCAGGAAAAAATTTCTGGATTGAAAGTAAGAAGGATAATGTTGCTGAATTGAATCGCGAACTTCTTTGCATCAATATTCCATTTCTTGGCGATGCCGATGAAGTCAGCGTGAAACGAATGGGAACTGATATTTCTGTGACCGTCGATCGAATTCAACGCTTAATTACTTTGCCTCGAGTGCTTTATACCCTTGAAATGGAAAAATTCATTCGTGAAAAGAACACCTTAAAGGTTCTCTTTAAGGAAATCCCACGTGAAAAAGAAGATGAAAATGCGGAGCGAAGTGCCACACTTTCTAAACTCAGAGCCTCGCGGCAAATGCGAGCTTAGTCTTCGCCAACGATTTCAGTAACGCGAGCGAATCGCTCGCACAACCATATCCGCTTATGCAGTATCAAGATCCAAATGCGGGAGCCCCCATTCGAACGAAAATCCCGATTAGACAAGCGGATAAATTACCGCAACTTGTTGCGCCGGGAGAAAAGACTCCTTCAAATACAAACACGCTTTCAGCGAGCGAATTGAATTCAATAGGAGAGAGTTCTTCCGCCTCAAAATCAAAGCGAAGGAAAATTGTTTCCAAACGATTGGTTATTCAACTCACGTTTATTTTTGTGCATGTTGCGCTTATCAAATTTGCGATTCCCAATATATTATGGGCTGTGTTAGGACTCGCTTTTTGGGGAGGTCTTGTTTACGCGGCATCGCGCTCCGGACGTTGGGTATGCGCGTCATTTTGTTGGCTTGGCGGAATTCAAGATCTCTTTTATGGATTCGCCAAAAAGCGGGTCAGTTTCAATCCAAAAATTTCTCAATACATTACGCTCTTCTTTCTTATAGTTTGGGTTCCTCTTGCGTGGTTTTTTCATTCCTCTGCCATCACCGATATGAGTGAAAGCCCGATTAACAACCCAATCACCGATTTATCCTTGAGCTTTACCTCACCGGAAATGCTTCTCATGCAGTTTGGACATTTCGCGGTGCTATTCCTCGTAGGGCTTTCTGTGGCTGTCTTTGGCGCACGCGGCGCTTGTCACTACTTCTGCCCTTTCGGGATTGCCGTGGGATACTTTAAAAATCAACGATTGGTTCAACTAAACTTAAAAAAATAAGGGAAACGCGTATGCCTGCTTATCATGCACTTAGTTCACAAACAGAATCAACTCCCCTTACTGACCTTTCGGAAAAATTCAATCTTTATGTTAAGGAAATTCAATTGAGGCGGGAGTCAAAAAAAGCACGCGAAAAAAACTATGCTGACTATGAACTTTCACTTTTGGAAGGCTCACGCTTTGTTTACCTGAACGGAACGCTTCATCATTACCACGATTCACAACCGAATGCATCTGCCGAAATGCCAACGGTGATCTTGATTCACGGGTGGGATTGCTGGTGGATGTGGTGGCATAAGGTCATTAAACACTTGAACAATGAAGGGATTCGCACAATCGCCTACGATTTGAAAGGTCACGGTTGGTCGAAAGAAGATGTTCGAAATGACTATTCATTGGGTTCACTTTCCGCTGATTTACGTGCCCTTGTCGATCATTTAGGACTAAAGACTTATCACATTGCTGCGTTTTCTCTTGGCCCTTTTGTAGTTCTTGATTATGCGGTTCGTCACCCAAAAGAGATCAAATCACTTACTTTTTTCAACTTTGGTTACTTCCCGAATAGCCCTTTTCTTTCAAAAGTGATTCCGGTTATGATTCCCTTCATTTTCGATAAAGTGATGAGAAAAGTGAAATGGTGGCCTCCCATTTACCTTTACGCAAGGCTCACCCTTGCGCGAAACCCCGCCACGAAAGAAGATATTATGGTGGGCGTGAACAGCCTTCGCTTTTGCGCAAGTGCGGCCATTCAACAAACCGCCGAGCAACTTGCGAAAATTGAGGTGACTGAATCGCTGCCCAAACATGTAGCTGCGCTTGATATTCCAATGCTCTTCGTTGCCGGAAAAGGCGATCAGGTGGTGAGTTGGAAGAATACAGAAAAACTCTTTAAGTATGCTAAAAACGCGAAACTTGAACTCATCAAAAAGTGCGGGCATCTTATCACGCTTGAACTCCCGAAAAAAACAGCAGAATTGATTTTGCAGAGTGTGAAGGATGCTTGAATATCTCAATCTTTTATTATTTATTTAATAAAAATACCATTTTCACACTTTTCTTCTAAACAATGAACATCCCAAAATTTCACGAAACTCTGCTCCCAATTTTGAAAACTCTCTCAGACGGGAAAACCATACACTACAATGATTTACGGAAAAAAGTAAGAGACACTTACTATGGTAATTTATCAACTGATTTATTAGAATTAGAAACCAAAAGCGGCGATCCAATTGTTTTAAATAGGATTGGGTGGGGAAAAGCTTACTTAAAACAAGCCAAAATGGTTGAATATCCAGAAAGAGGGTTAGTCAGAATAACAGAAAAAGGTAGAAAAATTTTAGAAAAAGGTTCATTAACGTTAAAAGAACTTAAACTTGATAAAGATTACGTTGAGCATGAAAAAATAAAAAAAATAAAAAAAGAAACGGAAGGCGAAGACGATAATTTTGATCTAGAAAATGACTCCCCACAAGATTTAATTGACAAAGGCATATCAGCCATTGATGCAGAAGTTAAAGCTGAGCTTCTTGAAAAACTTAAAAACATTGATCCTTATTATTTTGAGAAAGTAATACTCAAATTGTTAAACAAAATGGGTTATGGCGATATTATCGAAACTTCTAAATCGAGAGACGGTGGAATTGATGGAATAATTAATGAAGATAAGTTGGGTCTTGAAAAAATATACATTCAAGCTAAAAAGTACACGGAAAATAAAGTTAGGGAAAAAGACATTCGCGAATTTATCGGCGCGATGAGTGGAGATACAACAAAAGGAATTTTTGTAACAACTTCCGATTTCGATGAAGCAGCAATTAAAAAGGCAAAAGAAGCACATCATAAAATAGTTCTAATCAATGGTAGTAAACTTGTGGATTTAATGCATCAATTTACCGTTGGTTTTCAAATAAAGAATGTTTATGAAGTCAAACAAATCGATGAGGAATTTTTTGAAAATTCGTAGCAATCCGTTTTTATTCTTACAACAACATGACCCAAAAGCAAGATTTAATTGTACAAGAGCGTATTTTGCGCTCAATCTTTGTAATCAGGAATCAGAAAGTGATGATGGATAGCGATTTAGCATCTCTTTACGGAGTAGAAACAAGGAGACTTAACGAGCAAGTTAGTCGCAACATTGATCGCTTTCCTGACGATTTTATGTTTCAGCTTTCAGAAATGGAATGGAAACACTTGAAATCGCAATTTGCGACATCAAGTTGGGGTGGAAGACGGACGCCTCCATTTATGTTTACCGAACAAGGAATTGCGATGCTTTCATCGGTATTAAATAGCCCAACGGCCATTCAAGTAAATATTTCCATCATGAGAGTTTATGTGAAAATGCGACAATGGGCAGTCAATTATGAGGACTTGCTCAAAAAAATCGATGCCCTCAACCAAAGACAAATGGAACATAGCGAACACATCCGAGAAATCTATCAAATCATAGAAGAATTGGTAAGACCCGCCATTACTGAACGAAAACCTATGGGGTTTAGGAAAGAATAAGTTCCTGCTTAGTGTATGCTTTTCAGCCCAATTCAATAAGATGTAACTCTCATTCTTAAATGACCTAACGCCAAATGAGGTGGATCAAAAAGTAGTATGACCTTCAAAGAACATTTAACTTAGCTTAATCAAAACTCTATCCAAACGATATAGACCACCTTAATACTTCTTTGAAATTTATCCCTTTTCCCCGCTGTTATCCATCAAAAAATTACCAATACCGTGCATACCATCATTCTTTGGCATCGCCGCGACCTGCGGCTTACCGATAACACTGCGCTCAATGCCGCACTTCGCAAAACCACTCGCATCATTCCCTGTTTTATTTTAGCCGATGATATTCTGAAAGAGAAAGATGATTTCTCACCGGCTTGCGTTCAGTTTATGCTTGAATCACTTCACGCCTTAGGCGAGGCCTATCGCGAACGAGGAATACAATTTGTGGTACGCCGAGGTCGGTTTTTGGAGTCGATTTTGCAGATTGCCAAAGAGAGCGGTGCAAGCGAGGTTTTTTACAACGAAGATTATGAACCTGAAGCACGGCTGCGCGATAGGCTCGTGACCGATGCATTGAAATCAATCGGCGTTTCCGCAACGCCTTTCAAAGATCAAATTCTTTTTGAGGCGGATGCGATTCGCTCTGCGGCCGGAACGCCTTACACGGTCTTTACACCCTACAAACGCAATTGGCTGAGCAAAACCCCAGACATTCCGTCTTGCAAGACAGAGCCGCTCATTTTTGAACCTCATTCGGTGACAAGCCACCCGCTCCCAACGGTGAAAGAACTTGTTGGTGAGCATCGCATTACGCCTTATACCCGCGGTGGTGAAAAAGCCGGACAAGATGCACTTTCAAGCTTTTTAGAAGAGAAAATTTTACGCTACAAATACGACCGCGATTTCCCCGCCATTGAAGGAACGAGCTTTCTTTCGGCGCATCTACGTTTTGGAACGGTGTCGATTCGCGAGGTGTATCACCGCGCCCGAACGAAGTATCGAGATATTCATAATGGCTGGGCTTTCACCAATTATTATTCTATACACGTCAGAGATGCAAAATATGACGAAAATCACCCTATTTGGACCAACCTCACAAAAGATGAAGCTGATCTTGGAATTGAAACTTTCATTTCAGAACTCATTTGGCGCGATTTCTACTTTCAAATTTTGGTTCACTTTCCGCATGTCGCCACCGGTGCGTTTAAGAAAGACTTAAACAATTTGGCGTGGGAGACAAACGATGAATACTTTGAGGCGTGGAAAAATGGGCAAACCGGATTCCCGATTGTGGACGCGGCAATGCGGCAATTGAAATCTACGGGGTGGATGCATAACCGACTCAGAATGATTGTCGCGAGTTTCCTTACCAAAGACTTGCTCATCAATTGGCAACGCGGAGAAAAGTATTTTATGCAGCACTTAGTTGACGGGGATTTGGCCGCCAATAACGGCGGATGGCAATGGAGTGCAAGCACCGGCACCGACGCGCAGCCTTACTTTCGAATCTTCAACCCAACGTCACAATCCGAAAAGTTTGATCCCACGGGCGATTTCATTCGGAAATTTGTGCCTGAACTTGCAAAAGTGAAAACAGCCTACATTCATAACCCCTATGAAATGGCAATGAAAAAACCACTCTTCGCCAAAGACATCGGGCTTGAATTCGGTAAAGATTACCCAAAACCGATTGTGGAGCATAGTGTGCAGCGGGAGAAAGCGCTGAGGATATTTAAGAAGTGAAGGGTTAAATTCCCTTCAATCGAGAAAATATTAGTTTAGGACTTCTCTTAAAGTGAAGAATCGCTAACACTATAATTTCTTCATCATCATGAATAAAATAAATGCCGTAAGGAAATTGATTAATTGTTGCTCTTCTGATTTTTTTATATGATTTTCGATAAATTTTAGGATTTTGAAAAATCAAGTCAAGTTTCTTCTTAAAAACAAGATAAAACTTATCACCTAACTCAAAGCTTCTTTCATTATACCAATTAATAATTTCGTCCAAATCTCTTTCAGCTTCATCTACTATTCGAATCTTCTTCATTTTTTCTCATATTTCTGCTTCACTTCTTCCCAGTCTTTTACCTTATCTGGATTTTTACGAAACGATTCCAATCTTTCGTCCAGAATCTTTTTTTCTTCTTCACTAAAATCTTCATTCTCGATTTCTTTATCGAGACTTTCCCAAACTGCTTCTAGTAATTCAAAGCGTTCATCTTTCGAGAGTTTCGATAAATCAATGGGTATGGCCATATCTGCTCCTTTTTTAAGATTTTAAGAAGATAACAAATCGCATCTTTAATCAATATCAGAAAACTGAACAAGGTCTAAAATCCGATTTTCCCAAAAAAAGGGTTTACTTCTTCATTCCAAATTATTCAACAGCAATTCAAGCGAGGCTTCGTCTTGGATGAGGACTTGACGGGCTTTGGTGCCATCGGGTGAGCCCACAATGCCGGCTTCTTCCAACTGATCGACAATCCGCGCTGCGCGGCCGAAGCCAAGCTTTAAACGGCGTTGCAAGAGCGAAACGCTGCCCATTTGATGCCGAACCACAAGCCGCGCCGCTTCTTCAAACATTTTATCACGCTCGCCACTCGATTTCCCACCAAATAAATCGTCGTCATCGTCTTGCGCACTGCCGAGTTTCAAATCGGGCGCGGGCAAGAGATAAGGCTCAACGCCATCTTGGTTGTAGATGAAATCGGTAATCCGCTCGACTTCCTCCGTCGAGACATACGCGTTCTGAATCCGAATAGGTTTAGGCTCGGTTGCCGGTTGATAAAGCAAATCGCCGTTTCCTAAAAGCTGATCGGCGCCGGGGCCATCTAATATCGTGCGCGAATCAATTTTACTGGACACTTGATACGCCATTCTTGCGGGAAAATTGGCCTTGATGACGCCGGTAATGACATCCACACTCGGGCGCTGTGTGGCCACAACCAAATGAATTCCCACCGCGCGTGCGAGCTGCGCAAGGCGTGCGATTGGCTCCTCAACATCTTTTCCTGCCGTGATCATTAAATCGGCGAGCTCGTCAATCACAACCACGACAAATGGCAACGCTTCGGAAGGAAACTTGACATTGAAATCTTTGATATGCCGTACCGCCCCTTTCTGCATGCGCTCGTAGCGGCGATCCATTTCCTTTTCAATCGACTTAAGCGCATAGACAGCTTTGGAAGTATCGGTGATAATTTGCTCATCGAGATCACGATACTTAACGAGAAAGTGATTTTTTAATTTTTGATACGGAAAAAGTTCAACCCGCTTGGGATCAATCAAGAGGAATTTCACTTGATCGGGTGAGCAGTGATAAATGAGGCTGGTGAGAATGTTATTTATCCCGACAGACTTCCCCGAGCCCGTTGCACCGGCAATGAGCAAGTGCGGCATTTTGGCGAGGTCATCGATAAAAATTTCATTCGAAATGGTTTTTCCGAAAACAATCGGCAGCGTGGCGGTGGAATTTTTGAACTTCTCACTTTGAAGCACCGATTTGATTCGCACCATTTGCGTTTTCGCATTCGGGATTTCCACACCCACCGCATTCTTGCCCGGAATCGGGGCGATAATGCGAATTCCCTTAGCGGCCATTGCCATTGCGATATCATCGGCAAGTGTGACGATGCGGCTGATTTTCACATCCGGCGCAAGCTCCAATTCAAAAAGCGTGACGCGCGGGCCAACGGTAGCTTCAACGCGAACGACTTCAATCTTATAAATTTTGAGCTTCTCAAGTAATCGCCGTTTGTTGGTTTCAAGTTCTTCAATCGTCACGGTCGGGTTGCTTTCATCACCCTCGATAAGCAAATCGACTGACGGGAATTGGTACGGCACGCGCTCGCGGGTTTCCACTTCAAGCTCGCGCTCATCAAGATCGGCGGGTGTTTCCTCAATCGTTTCCTTTACGGTCAATTCAAGGCTTTCGGGTGAAAGCGGCTCGTGGAGATTTTTTTTGGAAGAGATGATTTCATCTATGAGATCCTCATCTTCACCCAATTCCTGATTTGATTTTGGAAATTCTTCCTTCAATTTGTTTGTAGGGATAATGAAAGAGGCGTCAATCAGAGGCTCACTCGACTCTGATTTTTGTTCATTTTCATCTTTAACAAATTCATTAGGAATAGAAGGATTTCCCGTTGAATTCAGATTCGATTCTTCTGGCTTTGGCTGATTCGATTGGGCTTCATGAGGTTTCTTTTCTGAAACAAATGCAGCCGCGGCGGCTCCGGCAAGCGATGCAACGGGTGCTGTGGTTTCCGGAGCCGTGCTTGAAGCAGCAGCGGCAGCTGCAATCGCTCCCTTAACCACAAGCGGTACAGATGCTTGGTTGATATTTTGAGCTTCTCCGCGTTCATTGGTTTCACGGTTGTGAGGTGTCGCGGCCTCTGAAATCAATGGATTTGGTGTGACCGTTTCCGATTGAATCGTGGTTTGTGTTGAATTCTCAGTTGGTTTTGGTTCAGTTTCTTGCAATTCATTCTTTAACCGTTCTGCTTCCAATTTTTCAGCCTGTAACTTTTCTGCTTCGAGCCTTACTGCAGAAATTTTTTCTACAAATCGATTTTCCTCTTCTTTTAATTTGTAGCGAAATCCAAAATCTTCCGGTAACGCTTTATCAGAACTGGGAATTCGGTTTCCACCTTCAAGTTCTTTTGGTGATGCCTTCTTCTGTTCATTTTTCAAATCTGAAAGGGATATTTCAATTGGTTCTGCACGATGTGTTGGTTCATTTGAAATTGGAATTTCGGATTCTCTTAAACCAAGTTGCGGCGTTAGAGAAGGATTGATTTCGTGTGATGGCGGTTGAAGCTGATGGCTATCAATTTCAGGTTCTTCTTCTTTCGCAAGAAGGTCAAGCGGGTCTTGAGATTCAGCGCCGGAGAAACGGGCTTCATCATTTGATTCTGCTACGCGCGCAGCTTCCCGCTCGGCATACCACTCTTTGAATTTCATTTTTGCACCGACTGCGTTGCGTTGAAAAATAAAAACGAGCCGATCAGCCGTTTTTTGCAAGTCAAGATCGATGTATAGCACGAGCGTAATTGCGATGGAAATCAGCACAAAAGCCCACGCCCCGAAGTCGCCAATCATTGAGCTAAGAAGGTTTGCGAAAAGCCTGCCGATGTTCCCAGACCAAACATTACTGACTTTAGTTAAGCCAAAGAGTGTTCCAATGAGAAGAGAAAAAAGTATGGTATAAATAGTCGCTGAAATTGCACGGTCGTATCCATTTTTTCGAAACATCGACCATCCCCAAATGGTAATGGCGATCATTAAAATCGCCGTAGGGTAGCCAAGGATTGAATTCACCAGAAATGAAGAAATCATTGCACCGATAATGCCGAGTGGGTTTTCAAGTGCTTCAGCAGCAAGCCTTGCTGTCTTTCCAAAAACTTCATAAAATCGAATATTTTCAATGACTTGATCATCGGCTTTGTTATATGAAAAAATAGCGATGATGAAAAAAAGTGATAAGGCAACGATGCTAAGCCCGTAAACCTCCATTTTACGCCTTTCCCAAAAGCTTTCCGTTTCTTTCAAGGGTTTCGATTCTGACTTCAACGGTTTTGAAGTTTCCTTTTGTGAAGTTTTTTTTGAGGTACGTTTTTTTGGTTTCTCCGGTTCTGATGAAGCAGGTTCGACATAAGAAGATGCCTGCTCATTTTTTTCGTTAGGCTCTCCTGACGGTTCGGATTGTGATACTGATTTTCTTGGCACTGTACTTTCCTTATAAAATTTTTGGGGATGTAAAATGCAAATTTAATGGGAATGCTTGCTGAAGCAAGGGGTTTCGGTGAATTTTTCAACGAAGAAAAAGTTTCTTCTTCTAAACTATTTCAAATACAGCATTTTTTTCACTTGAACGGCATTACCGGCTTTCATTCGATAAATATAAACCCCGGTTGAAAGCCCGAAGCGAGAAAGATTCAATTGATACAAGTAAAAGCCCGGGGGTTTATTTGATTCTCGAATCAGGACGGCAATTTTTCGACCAACAACATCATAGAGTTCTACGTCAACATCCGTCAAATCACGTATTAATATCGGGATTGTGGTGGTGGGGTTGAATGGATTTGGATAATTTTGTCCCAATTCGAAAACATCGGGCTTAATGGTTTGCTCGTTATCAATCGGGGTACCGGTCACATTTTCTGCGGTTGCTACAATTGGTCGAATATGAAGATTCGAAAAAGAAAACGATGAACTTAGTCCGGATTCAGGTTCGCTGAAATTATACCAAGTTCCACCGTTAAGTATCAACGAGCGCTGCGAATATCGCCCATCGTCGCCACCGATTCCTATACTATCTGAAAGAGGAAGACTCAGCTTCAGCGCTAAGTGATAGCTGCCCGTTGAATCAAAGGAAATCGGGTTTTCATGAAAACTTACAAATTGTCGAGTTCTTCGGCTCAGCAACGCCAAGGGCGTTTCAACTTTGCCCACGAATTGACCGGGTAAATTCAGCCCACGCTGCGTTGAATTGCGATAAACCTCTGCCACAAGTGTTCCTAAGGGAATTGCAGAAAGACGCTCGATATCAACAGTAAATCCGATAAGCTGCGATTTTTCAGGCGCGGTAAACCACAACCCCAAGCCGTCAGGCACAAATGCCGACCCCGATATTCTTCCAAGCGGAAACTGTCGCGTTGGAATGCCGCGTGTAGCGGTGTAAGAAATGGTAAAAAGGCTGAGCTTGGCCGAAGAATTGAGTGTTTGTGCCACACCCTCTGCCGCATCCAACTTACCGTGCCCCCAAGTAACATTGTAGCTTAGCGTTGTGAAATTGTCTTTATTGGCTGTTTGCAATAGCGTGGCTTTTACTTCTTCCGACATACGATTCGGATTTGCTTGAAGCAGAAGGGCTAATGCCCCTGCCACATGCGGGCACGACATACTTGTACCCCGCAAAACACGATGCTTCCCGCCGGCTACGATGTTTGATTGTGGTGCAGAGGCTAAAGATGAAAACGCGGAAACAATCATCTCTCCGGGTGCGGAAATATCAGGTTTAGGGGCACCGTTTCGCGTTGGCCCCAGAGAACTGAATGTGGAAATATTCCCTCGTCGATCGCTGCTGCCAGAAACCGTATAATTTCCCCCATCGATAGAAGGCCAAATCCAACGGGTTTGATAAGAACCAACCGTAATGCCTTCTTCCGAAGCGGCTTGACCACCCGCCATACTTTGAGAAACATCGCCACCAATGACTCTAGCCCGTACTGTTCCGCTATTGCTGCGATAAGCATCAAACCGCGTTGCGCTTGGAACTGTGAAGGAAAGACTCCAATCTCCCACGGTGGGATTTTCGATTGAAAAATAAATTTCTCTGTGATTATTAGGTGGATAAACATTATTAAAAATTTGAATCACACCTTCTTGTGTGCCGGCAGCCGTTGTATTGGAACTATTGGGAATTAAAACAGTTCGTCCGGAGGGTGTTGTAAGGGTGGCTGAAAATGACTCATTTGTTTCAACCCAAACATCCACTGAAAAATTACCGCTATGTGTCCCTCCGTTCGTAGGAGGAGGTACTTGAAATTGAATTTGAGCGGTTTCATTCGCAGAAAGATTTTTCCCGAGATGGAGGGAATCATTTCCACTATTTCCGGCTGAGATTGCGACCATTCGGCCGGGTCCTGACTTCGCAAAAGAATTAATTGCACTGCTCACGGGGTCTTTACCGTCCTTAGGCCCAAGTATGGAACCCAAGCTCATATTCACTACTACGGGTTTGCCGAACCGTTGTGAAATTAGCCTTGCATAGGTGATGGCATCGATCAGTCTTGTTTGTGTGGTCGTTGGACCTGAGAAGGATTGAACGGCCACGATGTCCGCTTCAGGTGCCATTCCCATAAAACGGCGAAGTACATCATTGCCTTGGGTTGATGCGTAACCTAAACCATTTCCGGCAGCAGTACCCGCAACATGCGTGCCGTGACCATCGGTGTCTTGGGTACGAACTGATTTTGTTCCTGCGATTGCCCCATTCAAGTCTTCTTGCAAATATTCAACTCCGTATGTAAAGCCAATCGGTGAATTTTCGCCTGCAACGGGCGTTAATGTTTGATCCCAAATTGCAAGAATGCGGGTTTTATTTTTATCGACGGGGTTACGAAAATCGTAATGTTTGAAATCAATTCCGGTATCAATTACCAGAATAATAACACCCTTTCCGGTAAACTTTGTCCCATTAAGGCCGATATCTCGAAGATAAGCCGCCCCTGATTCTGGAATACTCAAGTCATCTTTCATTCGATGAAGGCTTTGCAGCTCTGGGTTATCAATAAATAAAATGCTTTCTTCTTCTGACAATGATTCCATTTCTTTGAGGGACAATCTTGCTGTAAAAAATTGGTCATAGACCGAATTGATTTCAGCGCGTTTTGCTTTCCATTTTGAAATGATCGTTTGACGAGTGGCCGAATTGTTGAGGGCTTCCTTTGTGAAGTAAACAATGCATTCGTAAGTCCCATTTGTTGCAACAGTAGCTGCCATTTTGGAGGAAATCGGCTCTGAAAAAAGTTCTTCTCTCCTTTGTGAAATTCCTAAAAATGGTTGCTCACCCTGAACTTGAAACCCATTTGAGTTCGACGGTTTGAATTCTTTGAATTTGGGAGTTCCTTCTTGAGTCCGAAAGATCGCGTTTATTTTTTCCCACTTTTGTGCAGCGAGTTCGCCGAAAGAAAATAAAACCGCAACTGAGAATATGACGGACTTAAGCATGAATCCATCTTTAACGAAATAGTTGAGTTTAATCATTGAATGTCAAACGAATCGTTATGGGAGTGGTTAAATAAAATTACAATGTGTATTTTGACTTGAATGAAACTGAATTCTAATTAATAATTGATTTCAAATTCACAAGCACTTCTGTTAAAATATCGTGATTATTATTTGATGAAAAAATCCCAGAATCAATCACAAGTGACTTCAAGTTAAATTAATATTTGTTTTATTATAAAAATTTGAATCTAATCATGACGGACTACTTGTGAAATGCTCTTTCAAACTTTACACCTAAACTCAAACTCAACAAAACAAATTCCAATGATTCGAACGAATAACCCTGTTTTCAAAAAAGCTATTTTTCGCTACTTAAGTTTGACAGTCCTTTTCTTGTTCAAATCCACTCAAATTTTTGGTTATCAAGTCGATTCAAGCGCTACTTCAAAACAATCAAAAGCAAACGATTCGCTTAGAACATTTACATCGGAAATTATTACCGTGACTGGAACAAGAATTCCAACCATTGACATCAATGTTCCAAGAAGTTTGACCGTTCTTACTGAAGAGGATATTCGAAATACGCCGCAGCAATCAGTACAAGATTTAATGCAATATGTTACCGGCGTTTCGATGAATCGGCGAGGGTCAAATGGCGTTCAAGCCGATGTAGGGATTCGAGGTGGCACATTTGAACAAACGCTTGTGCTTATCAATGGCAATAAAATGAGCGATCCGCAAACAGGGCACCATAATTTTAATCTTCCGGTTGCGCTTGATGATATTGAGCGCGTTGAGGTTCTTCGTGGAGGTGCGTCGAGGCTTTTTGGGCCGAATGCATTCAGCGGCGTTGTGAATATCATCACCAAAAAAAACAAGTCTTCAGGTGTATCGCTTGATGTGATTGGCGGCGACTTTGGGTATCTTTCCGGAACGGCCTCTGTTTCAGCACCTCTTGGCGATTATTCTCAGAGAATCACCTTGCAACACCAACGCTCCGATGGCTATACAACCAATACAGACTTCCGAACAAATAACTTTGGATACACCTCAAGCTTTTTACTCGGTGAAAATTCCTTTCAGTTTAATGCCGGTTATATCGATAAAGCTTTTGGTGCAAATCGGTTTTATTCTCCGCTGCCCAATCAATTCGAAAAAACCCGTACCCTTCACTTGGCGTTGAATGGTGAACTCAAAGTGGGTAATGAGTTTTTTCTTACACCCAAAATTTATTGGCGCAGAAATGCCGATGATTACATCCTTGACCGTGATACCGCTGCGAGATATGAAAACAATCATCTCACCAATGTGATTGGCGGCGAATTGCAAACCCAATTTTCGTGGGCACTTGGAAAAAGCTTTGTCGGTTTAGAATTCGGCATTGAGGATATCGAAAGCAACGGAATTCGAGGAATTCGCGAAGGCGGACGAGGAAGAATCATTGGTTCTAACCCCGTGGTATTTTTAGGGTCTCGCTCTCGAAATCGAGGCGGAGTCAATTTTGAACATCAATTGGATTTAGGCGAAGGGCTCACGGTCATTGGTGGTGCATCCGTTTATGGATATACTCAATACGGTTGGCAACTCTTGCCGTCGTTTGATCTCAATAAACGCTTTAATGATCAAATCAGGGTTTATCTCTCAGCAGGACGCTCTTTTCGTGTACCAACTTATACAGAATTGTTTTATCAAGATCCCGTTAATCTTTCTAACCCTGATTTGAATCCTGAGTCAGCTTGGAATTATGAAGCGGGTTTTTCATTTTCAGGCGAGGGCATCTCACTCACCACTTCTCTTTTCCGCCGCGATGGAGTGAACATGATTGATTGGGCGATCCCGGGTCCTATTACTTCAACAACGGTTTGGCAAGCCTCAAATGTCTCAAGTGTTGTTACAAATGGTCTTGAACTGATGCTCAATTTTAATATTCAATATTTTAGTACATCACTTCCCATTTATGATGTGAAAATGAGTTATGCCTTTCTTGATCAATCACGCGATGTTGGCGGGTTACTTTCTAGATATGTGTTCAATTATATGCGTCACCAAGTAATGGGCGAGGTGTTACATACTTGGGGACTTGGAATTATGCAAAGTTGGAAGGCTCGGTATGAATACCGCGGCGCGTTCAGTAATCCCAATCGCTTTATTGTTGATACAAGGCTTTACCGCACTTTTGATTTTGATGGCCAAAAGCTTGATGTCTATGCCGATGTCACCAATCTTTTGAACACCCAAATCCAAGAGATTCCTGAATTTGGGCTGATGCTTCCCGGAAGATGGGCAATGATTGGGGTGAAGTTTCAGTTTTAAGTATCGATTAAATCATTCCTGTTTTCAACGCTTTGGCGACAGCCTCTGATTTTGAATTGACATGCATTTTATCGTAAATCTTCGCCAAATGATTTTGCACCGTACTGAAACTTATAAAGAGTTTTGTTGCAATTTGCTTAATTGAAAGCCCATCGATCAGCAGTGAAAGTATTTCATTTTCTCGGCGAGTTAAGGTAAAATTTGCTGATTCCTTTGGCGCAAACCTGACGAAGAAGTCGCTCACTTTTCGCGCAATTTCAGGGCTCATGACCATCCCTCCTTGAATAGATTCTTCGATTGCAGAAAATAATTGCTTTTCAGTAGCCTTTTTGAGCAAGTAGCCATTTGCACCGGCAATCAATGCTCTTGATACATGAGTTTCATCATCAAAAACGGTGATTAAAATGATTTTGCAATCGGGGCTTTTACTCTTAAAATCGCGGATTGCATCAATGCCTGATTTCCCCGGAAGCCCAATATCCATTAGGAGTACATCGATTTCTTTCAGTTCAATCTCGGCTTCTTCAACCGTGGAAAATGCGCCCTTCAACTCGTATTCATCTCGGTTTGAAATCGTTTCTTGTAACGCAAATCTGTAATCTTCATTATCCTCGATAATTGCAACTGTAATTTTCTTTCCCGAACTTTTTGGGGTTAATTGCAATGATTTATCGCTACGAGTCAACTTTTTAGTCTTTCTTCGATGAATAATTTCATGATTGATTGCTGGGTCAACCGACTTTGGAATATCGAAGATGAACGTTGATCCACTTTTTTCAGACTCCGCCCAAATCTTACCATTATGAGCTTCAATTACTTTTTTCACAATTGATAATCCTAATCCGGTACTGCTTTCGCCACCTGTCGGCTTCGCAGAAAGTGTAACAAATTCCTTAAAGAGTTGTCGTTTATCATTCTCACTTAACCCCGGTCCTTCATCTTTTATACTAAATCGAACGGCGTTTTTCATTTTAAGGAGAGATATATGGATGTTAGAACGGTAGGGCGAAAACTTAATAGCATTTGAAAGCAAATTCTCAAAGCAATCTCGAATTCTCTCTTTATCCGCGTAGAGAATCACGTTTTTCGAAATCCTTGTTAAGAGTTGTTGTGATTTTTCAGAGGCAAGGATTTGATTTCTTGCGATAACTTCCTCAAGGAGTAAAGCTAAATCGAAATTTGCGCGATTGAGTTCAAAATGAGCATTTTTAATTGCGGCTGTTTCGATGAGCGATTTCACAAGGCCGAGCATACGTTCCGACGAACGTTCAATACTTTTTGAATACGATAAAATTCGTTCCTTTTCTTCTGATGCGGCGATCATTGTCGCGAATTTATGTATGATTTGAAGCGGATTCTTCAAGTCGTGCGCGGCAATTGCGAGAAGGTCGTTTTTTAGTTTATTGGCATCCTCTGCAATCTGAAGCGCTTTCGTGAGCGTTTTATTACGAATTTCCTCTTCTTCAATTTTATGTTTGAATTCGTTGACTTCATATAGAACTTGAAAATCACGCAACTTCCTCTGAGAAAATTCAGATAGCATTTCCTTTTCGAGTTTCAAGTGTTCAAGGGAATGCCAATACGCCATTTCAAAATTCTTTTGAAACTGAAACCATTGTGAGAGTTTTAAATGAACGGTTGATTCAAAATTTTTGGAATTCATTTCCTTTGCTCTTTGCAAAGCCTTTTCATACCATTGGTGTACTCCATCGTATTTTCTGTTTACTCCCAATTGTTCTTCAGCGAAAGCAATATCTCCGAATAGAATATCGAGAGAGTAAAGATTTTCAAGAAAATTTAACTTTTCAGAAATCGCATAGGAATGTTGAAGGTTTCTTTTCGCTTCTTCGTGATGATTGAGTCTGAAAAGCGACTCTGCGCGATTTCTTAGCGCGGTTGCCAATTGTCTTTCATCTCCTGATTTCTCTGCGATTGAAATCGCTTCATCGGCATAGTGAATCGCTTCACTCAGTTTACCGACCTTTAAGAGCTCCAATGTGATTTGATTCAACCCGTGATTGATACCCCAAGAAAATTTTTCTTGTTTAGCAAGCTTCAAAGACTTTTGAAAGTACCCAATTGCTTCATCTGTATTTGATTTAACCGCATAAACATTGCCAATGTTGTTATAGGTTGCAGCAAGCATGATGGGGTTGCCAAGTTTATCAATGATCGCCAACGCACGATCATGATAGCGCATCGAGGCTTCATAATCTGAAAGGTGAAAAAAAGAAAAACCGATATTATTAAGAAGCATCGCTTCCGTTTCCGAATCTTTCAACGATTCGGCGAGCGGGTGAGCTTCCAAGAAGAACCTTAAAGCTTGTACGTATTGCCCAACACGCTCTGAGACTACCCCTAAATAATTTTTGGTGAGCATGATTCCGCGGGTATCATTTACGCTCAAGTAATACTCAAGTGCCATTTCGAGCGAGTGCTTCGCCTCATCAAATCGATTCACACGCCAAAGCGCATTTCCTAAAATGCGAGATAAATCGGCTTCAAGCTGAGGGTTTTCAGGTTGTTTTGATTTCTTAGTGAATGAACTTTTTTGAATCGCCTGAATTTTTGGAATAGCTTCCATAGGCGCCGAAGACGCTAATTTTTCCAATTGAATAAAATACTCTGCGTTTTCGGTAGCAGTTAGAATTTCGTTTTTGGAATTCGGTTTCATTGAAAGTGCATTTACTTTCAAGATAACCAGCATACCTAAACGAAAAAAAGGGAGTTTGCCTCCCTTTTATTTCATTCCTTTATAACTTCTTCGGACGCTATAATTCCATTTATTTGATCAAGGTCATTTTTTTTGTCATTGAAAAATTCCCGGTGGATAACCGATAGAAATAAACTCCCGATGCTAAGCTTTGTGCATTAAAATTCACGCGATGTAAACCGGCTTCCATCCTTTGGTTAATCAATGTTGATACTTTTCTGCCAAGCATATCATAAATGGTTAGTTCGGTGAATCCGCTTTGTGGCAATCTAAATTGAATCGTGGTTGTTGGATTAAAAGGATTCGGATAATTTTGAGCGAGTTCGAATCCTTCAGTTGGCTTTTGAGTAAATCCTTTGAAAGAAAGTGGTTCTATAAAATTCCCGTTGATGTATTTATCGGTTAAGTAATCTTCTATGTTTGAAATTTCAGTAGTAGAAAGGGCTCGGTTATAGATTAAAAATTCAGATATTTTTCCAATCAGTCCCAGACTTGGGGTATATCCTCTACCTCCAAGAAAGAGCGTATCAACCACATTTACAGAACCGGTATTCGTGCCCACAGGACTACCTGAAAAAACTTGGTTTTGGCCATTGACACGCAATGCAAAATCAGAAACAGCGTTTGAATGAACATTGCTTACCACGATTGTATTACCGCTATTCGCCCAATTCGCTTGTAAATTTCTTGCAATTAACGCGGTACGCTTTGCAGAAATTGTTGCACCAGAGCTTGTTGATAAGTAAGAACCGCCGGGTCTTGAATTAACATCTGAACTGTGTTCGTAAATTATCCCTAAGCCACTCGTTGTTGAACTTAAAACTGAAAAGACCGTGAACTGATTGAGCGTTACAGGAGCCTGACTCAAAAGCACATTCGTTCCATCGAATTGAATGGCAGGTCTTCCTTGAGCGTTATTCTTGATAAATCGGGGTCGTTTTGCATCTTCAGTTTGAATGAGTGAATTCGTTCCCACATGACTTTGCCACGAACTCACTTTGCCACTTGCCGTGGTATCAACTTTTGAATCGGCCCGCATCCACAGTGCAAGCCCATTTGTAGGAACTGAAAACGGAGTAAAAGCTAATCCATACTTTGTAGCTAAATAATTTTCTACATAATTAGATTCAGTAAACCCCAATGCCCGGTTGTAAATAAGAATCTCAGCAATGTTACCAACCAATCCAACCGTAAGGTTTGCTCTTGAGCCGATATATAACTTTTGATTGATTACCCCGGAGATTTGGGTTGGGTTTACAAGTGAATTCGTCAATGGAACCTCAGAACCATTTACCCTCAAAAGCACATCACTCGAAAAGTTATTATTGATAAGCGATGTCAATTTGTATTGACCATCGTTTGCCCAATTCAAAACATAATCTTTTCCGATTTGCGAACCGCTTTTATTAATTAACACTGTGCTGACCGTACTCGTATTCAAGTAAAATCCACTTGATGAATTGGCATTTGTCCCTTGTTCAAACACCAATTTTGAACCGGTAGTCGTAGAGTTAAAGATGATATAAACAGAAAACTGATTTACCGAAATGCTTGAATCTGTCACCAAAATATCATTCCCGTCAAATTGGATCACCGGTTTCGAATTCAACCCCGAAGCGATATAGCGGGGCTGATTTGCCGCAACTGTCTGCCTCGCGGTATTGACAGGAGCAACAGAATTCGCCCAAGTTTGAACACGTCCATCTGTTGTTGTATCAACACCGGAATCAGCTTTTAGCCAATACACCAAGCCGTTTTGCGGAAAAGATTGGCCGAAAAGATTTGTTGTAGCGAGCAATAATCCAAGGAGTAAAATTTTTTTCATAAGCCGAATTGTGATTGATTTTTGATAAAAAGCTATCTCTAAACAGATATCACAAATCAACTCATAATTAAGATGGTCTGAAATAGTGTATTGATACTATTCTTGGGTGTACGGTTTGGTTTGGTGGAGATTTAAGACCCGAACAGCTTCAAACACCGCGATTCCCGCCGCTACCGCAACATTCAGCGAATGCTTTGTCCCATACTGAGGAATTTCTAGGGCGAAATCGCAAAGTTCAAGTACCTCATCATCAACCCCGCTCACTTCATTGCCCAACACGATGCAAAGCGGGAAATCATTTTGGGTTAACTCATGATACTTTCGGCTATTTTCCGTGATTTCAAGCGCCGCGATTTTCACCCCTTGCTTTTTTAAGTTTGTGATGGCCACTTTAGCATCATGAATGTATTCCCAAGCAACGGTTTCAGTTGCACCAAGTGCTGTCTTTTCAATTTCTTTTCTTGGTGGAACTGCAGTGTAGCCGGTAATAAAAATTTTTTCGACCCGTGCAGCATCTGCGACACGAAAAATGGCACCGACATTCCACATCGAACGTATATTTTGAAAAAGCAACATTAGCGGAAACTTCTCACTCACTTTGAACTCTTCCTCTGAAAGTCGTTTCATTTCAACGCCATTCAGTTTTCGCAACTTGACATTATTCGTCATTTTGTCATTCTCAGTCATTCTTCACTCTTTGATATTTTTTTTACGAAATTAGAAAAAGCAATATCATTTGCTTTATGTTTCGATAATAAATCGCGCTTATGCAATCTGCTTCATTTTTTAACACCGATATTCAATTTCTTAAAGGGGTTGGCCCAAAGCGAGCAGGTGCATTAAATCTATTGGGCATACACACCTATCACGATTTGCTCCATTTTTACCCTCGCCGCTATCTCGATCGCACAAAAATGAAGAGTATCGGGGCTTTAATTGAAGGTGAAACGGCTACCGTTGTCGGCGAAATCAGGCAAATTCGACTTGATGGAAATCAATGGAAGAATCCGAGGCTCATTGTCTCGCTTTTTGATAAATCCGGACGCGTTGATCTCGTTTGGTTTCAAGGCGCAAAATACATAATGAAAAAATTCAAAGAAGGCGATGCCCTTGCAGCTTGGGGAAAAGTCGGCCGATTTGGCTCACTCTTTCAAATCACTCATCCGGAAATTGATATCCTTCGAGGCAAAAGAGAACCTGATGAGGAAGAAGACGAAGCAGTATCGGATTATGATCAATTCAATACCGGAAAAATAATCCCTTTATATCCCTCTTCAGAGGAATTCAAGAAAGTGGGGTTTACCCCGCGCTCCTTCCGAAAAATTGTATCAAACTTTTTGGAACTTGCCCTTCCCTTAGTTGAAGAAAATTTTACGAAGTCTCTTCTCGAGCAATATCACTTAATGCCCTTCTCAAAAGCACTTGCAGCAATTCATCAACCCCAAAGCACTTCTGAACTTGCCGAAGCAAAACTTCGATTAAAATGGAATGAATTGTTTTTTCTTCAACTATTTTTTGCTTTGCGCAATGTGTCTTATCACCGCGAGAAACATTCATTTGCTTGTGAAAATATCGCGCACTTCACCAATGAACTTCATAAAGCCTTGCCTTTTGAACTAACGAACGCTCAAAAGCGAGTTATCAAAGAGATTCGGGCTGATATGAAAACCGGCATGCAAATGAACCGTTTAATTCAAGGCGATGTAGGAAGCGGAAAAACGATTGTAGCCGCTTTTGCTATGGCAATTGCTCTTGATAACCATTTGCAATGTGCCTTTATGGCTCCGACAGAAATTCTCGCGACTCAGCATTACCTCACCTTGCGCCGAATCCTTGAGCCTTTAGGTGTATCGATTTCGCTTCTAATTGGAAAGCAAAAAAAATCAACCCGCGAGGAAATCCTGTACAACCTTCAATCGGGCGCAACACAAATCGCGGTTGGAACACATGCACTCTTGGAAGACGGGGTTAAATTTTCAAGTTTAGGGTTGGTGATTATTGATGAACAGCATCGCTTTGGCGTGTTGCAGCGAAAGGCGTTGCAGGATAAATCAAATTCAGGAAAAAGCCCGCACATTTTGCTGATGACTGCCACCCCGATTCCGAGAACCCTCACAATGACAGTCTTCGGAGACCTTGATACCTCTATCATCAATGAACTACCCAAAGATAGAAAACCGATTCTCACAAAACTTGTTTCTGAATCACAAAGAGCGCGAGTTTATCAAACACTTCGCGATGAAATCGCGGCGGGAAGGCAAGCATATTTGGTTTATCCACTTGTCGATGAATCCGAAAAAATTGATCTTGCCGCTGCGATTAAGGAGTATGATTCACTTAAAGACACACTATTTGCGGGCATTCCTGTTGGACTTATTCACGGTCAACTTTCACCGGCTGAAAAAGATGAGGTAATGCAAGCTTTTCGAAGTGGAATGATAAAAATCTTGTTTGGAACAACCGTGATTGAAGTCGGCGTGGATGTATCCAATGCAACCGTGATGGTGATTGAACACGCCGAGCGCTTTGGGCTCTCTCAATTACATCAATTAAGAGGCAGAATCGGGCGAGGTCATGCGCAATCGTATTGCTATTTGGTTTATTCTCAAAAGCTCACAAATGAAGCAAGAGAGCGGCTCAAAGCAATGGAAGATACAAGCGATGGGTTTAAGATTTCTGAAATTGATGCAAAACTTAGAGGAGCAGGAAATATTATGGGAACAGAGCAATCGGGCGCACTTTCTTTACTTCGAATGACTGACCTTAATGCTGATGGAGAACTTCTGCAAGAAGCAAGAGAATCTGCTTTCAAACTCATTCAAAGAGACCCCGAATTGCTATTACCGGAAAATGCTCGGATTAAATCTTACTTTCAAAATGCTTTTAAAACTTCGTTTTCCTTAATTAATATCGGATAATCAAGCATCAATGAATTTTTTAGTATCGAAATTATTCGATTTTGGTTAAATTTATTCAGTAATTGAATATTCAATCTTTGTATAAATATTCAATAGGCAACATTAAAGTAACTCTGAACATTAAAAAATTGAACCGCAGTGAAACACGAAATGTATGATATACACATGCTCACAAAATTGGAGCAAGTGAAAGCAATTTCAGACCCTCTCCGCATGAAAATCCTCACCGTTTTGTCATCAAACATCATGACGACAAAGCAAGTCGCCGAGTACTTAGGGGAAACGGTGAATAAGCTTTATTATCATGTTGATGCCCTTGAAGAGGTTGGGCTTATCCGATTGGTAAAAACGCAGCAAAATCGAGGTACAATCGAAAAGTACTACCACGCTGTTGCACGCCACTTTACGCTTTCGCCTGTCATCTTTGATGTCAGGCTTTCAGAAGATTCGGAAATGGCGCATCTTACTTTTTCTTCTTCCCTTCAAGCGACCCTCGGCGAAATAAAAGACAGCCTTGGAAAGAAGTTGATTAAAAATCACGGTAAATCGTTTTTCAGCCGTTTCCATATTCGTACAACGCCGGAAAAGGCCGCCGAGCTTGATGAAAAATATCATGCTTTTCTCAAAGAATGTGAAGAAGCAGATATGCCAAATGGCGAAGTAGGATTAGGGCTTACCACAATGCTTTATCCGATGGATCCGGACACCATTAAACCGAAAAACGGTACGGAAAAGCAATTAGCTTAACCCGTCTTATCAGATTTAATTTGAGTATCATTTTGCTTTAAAATTTAAAAGGCTTATCGCATTGCTGCGACAAGCCTTTTTCACATCACTTATACTTTTGTGATGAGCTCCGGCAAAGAGATTTTATTGCGCGTAAAGCACTTCGAACTGTCCGGTTCCTCCTTTGCAAATGTGTTCAACCCACTTGGCATAAGCACCGCCATACCATTTGTAGGTTTCTTGATTTTGCGTGCGGAATTGAGGCGCAGCATAACGGATTTTGTAACCTTTTGGCAAAGTCACGGTTAGCTGCGTATCTACCTTAAATTCATTGTACTTTCCGATAATTCCGTGATGAATGATAGGAATCAGCGGGTGATTGAGAACGCGGCGAAGTCCGCCACCGGCGTCAATCGAAATTCCGGGCAAGTCGCCATCAGCTTTTACTTCAATCCCTTGAGAATCGGAACGGAATGATGCTTCAATGGCGGCTTCTCTCTTAAGCAACTTTTCTACCGGAAACAGTTCAATCCATCGTGAAACTGCATCCACAACGCCTGAACCGGCATTTGAGAACCGCCAATTTGAAACACCGAGTGGCATTTCAGCTGATCCCTGAGTTCCAATACTCACTACTTCGAGGTTTGAAATTCTTTGTCCACCTTCATCAAGCGCATTGCGAGCCGGACCGATAAACCAAAAGTCTCGAATCCAATCGCCAAAGTTATTGCCTGAAGCGCGAATGCCTGAAAGTGTCGCTTCCCAAGTTTGGATAAGATCATCATTTTCAAGTGGGATTTTCATCAAAATATCGTGGAACTGACGCCCTTGCACA
Source organism: Chloroherpetonaceae bacterium (assembly GCA_033763895.1). Classification (NCBI taxonomy): domain Bacteria; kingdom Pseudomonadati; phylum Chlorobiota; class Chlorobiia; order Chlorobiales; family Chloroherpetonaceae; species Chloroherpetonaceae bacterium. Next base: position 68,454 of record JANRJQ010000007.1, read on the forward strand.
TAACGTGGATTTGGGATGTTTCGTCGAATGACATCCGATTGGTAGTAATAAAGATTAACAACAGATCCTTCAAAAGAGAAGGCATGACTGAAATCGCCGACGGTGACCACACCATCACCCACAGCAACGCGGCGCTCAGAAGTTTCATTAGCAATGTCTGCTTCAACCGTCAGTTTTTTTACGGTGCTATCGACAACCGTTTCAATCAAGCAAGAGAAGCGAACCACATCATTGGTATCACCGATTGGCTTGCATTTCAGCTTGATATTTAAATCGGTTGGTAAAAGTGGAATCGCAGGTGTGACATTAATCGTTGCGCGGGCTTTTAACTTTCCCCACGTGCTCGTTCCACCTTCGAGCGTAATTTCATAATCGGAGCGAGCGATTGTCGCTTCCGCAGCACCAAAGAGAGCCATAATTTTTCTCCTTTTCTATATTGAAGTGAGCCGGTATTGATTAAAAAAGAGCATTTCGTTCATTGATTTTCTCTATCGTTAATGCACCAAGTGTTTCTGAAACTGCCGACAATTTCCAACAATTAATGAACATTACTCAATGAACTGCTTTTGTTTACCTAAAAACCAATTCCAACTTTTTTACCTCTTTGCCTTGGACTTGATACTGTGTAAAAGTATTTCACAATTAACATACAACAAACTCTTTTTCCCTATTTTCGCTCTCATTGAAAGCCGTTACGGTCGATTTCAATTTGAAATGCTCATACTTAATCGCGTTCTTAACCATTCATCTTATATCTCACTTACCAATGAATTTTATACTCCGTGCGCTTTTTTCAATCATCCATCATTTATTCTATATAGAGCGAAAATGGTGGCTTTTCCCGGTGCTCTCTGGCGTATTGATTGGTTTTGCATTTCCAACTTATCCCTTTATTAGGTTAGAGCTTTTGGCTTGGTTTGGTTTAATTCCAATTCTCATTCATATCTCTAGAGTCGAGTCTTTTTCCGCTGCTTTTCGAAGTTCTTATCTCACCACATTTGTCATGACCCTTTGTTCTGTCTGGTGGGTGTCACTATCTACGGTTGCCGGTGGCGTACTGATGTATTTTGCTCAATCCTTCTTTTCTACTATTCCGTTTCTAATACACTATCAACTCTCAAAATGGCTTCCAAGAAAAATAAATTTGCTTCTCTTGCCCTTGGTATGGACAGTTTGGGAATGGATTTATCTTGATTTGGAAATTTCATTTGGTTGGATAACACTTGGGAATTCTCAAGCAAACTTCTGGCAATTCTTCCAATTCATTGATTTAACAGGCGTTTGGGGAATTTCTTTTTGGCTTGTGCTCTTCAATGTCCTTATTCTGCTTTTGCTCGAAACCGCTGCCTTTGACCCTAATTATATTCGTCAGTTAAGTGAAAGCTCTGTTCATCTTTCGAAAGAAACCGCATCTCTTTTAAGATCAATCATTGCTAAAGTAAGCGTTATTAAGTTATTGATGATTCTTCCACCGTTGCTTTACTCATTAACCATTTTTTCTTTGCCGGAACCAGAATCCAAATCATTAACGGTAGCTATTGTCCAACCTAATCTCGATCCTTTTTTGAAGTGGAATTCTGGACCGGAAACTTTGGTAAAAAAGCAAATCGATCCCGTTATAAAGTCTTTTCTAAATTCAACTCAAAGTTTCGATAAAAATCCGGAGTTATTTGTTTTCCCAGAAACTGCGTTTGCTTTTTACTTACTAAATGCAGGATATCGACCACTTTTAGAAAGTATTCATCAATTTTCAACTGCCTTGAATGCCCATATTCTGTGTGGCTTTGCAGACTTTATGATGTATGAAAATGATGCGGATCGGCAAGCCGGAGCAAAACGAGATCAATTTCAAGGCAAATATTTTGATTCTTTCAATTCAGCATTTTTACTTTCTCCCTCACCCAATCAACCGCTTTCTCCATATTTACCCCGTTTAAAGAGTCGCCTCTTAGACTCTTTACGAATGAATTATGAAAATCCTCAAGTCTATCATAAAATGAAATTAGTACCCTTCGCCGAGCGTGTTCCCTATATGGACTTGATTCCATTTATCTCCGATCTCACATTTTCAGTAGCGGGCATTTCGAGTTGGGGGAGAGGGAAAGAACAAAGAAATTTTCAATTTATCACAAAATCCAATGATACGGTTAAAGTGCCCGGGCTAATTTGTTATGAATCGATTTACCCAAGATTTGTTTCGGAGTTTGTGGCTCAGGGGGCAACGATGCTAACAGTTATCACCAATGACGGTTGGTTCTCAAAATCTTACGGCCCTTATCAACATGCTGCTTTCGCAAAACTTCGATGCATTGAAACTCGCCGTGCAATGGCACGATGTGCCAATACAGGAATCTCTTTCTTCATTGATCGATATGGCCGTTCGTACGGGGAAATTCCGTGGTGGGAAGAAAGAATCACGACAGCCAATGTACCGCAATATCAAGACATCTCGTTTTATGTAAGATATCCTGATTTGCTTCCAAAAATATCATTGGTTCTAATTGGCCTTGTGATTATTGGGGTTGGAGTGAATCGAATCAAGTCCGGCCAAACATCCGATCCAATTCTTCCGTCGTGATTTTGATGATGATAGGTCTTCCGTGAGGGCATACATAGGGCATTGAAGTCGCAAAAAGTTGGTCAACCAAAGTGGACATCTCCTTCTGACTCAGTTTATCTCCAGCCATTATCGAACTTCGACAGGCGTATGATTTCGCCACATTGTCTCGTCCATCCAATTGCAGTTTTTCTTGATACTCCGCCGATTGCTCTAAAAGCTCATGAAAAATTCTTTCCTCCGTTCCGGGTTTGACATCCGGCGGAATCCCTTCTAGAACAACCGTGTTATCTCCAAAGTAACGGAATGAAAAGCCCAAGCACTTTAAATCGATTTCAATCCGTTTCATTAATTCCATTTCCCAAGGCTTTAACTCCACCCTTTGCGGAAAGAGCAATTGCTGCGAATTCGGAATACCAGAATTCATCACCTTCAATGCCCGCTCATACAAAATGCGTTCATGCGCGACATGCTGATCGATGAGCATCAACCCACTTCGAATATGCGTAAGAATGTACTTGTTGTGAAGTTGCCAATGCGTGTTTTCACTTAGCGCATGAAGTTTTTGATTAAACACCTCGCCCAACAATTCAGGATTGTTACCTTGATTTGAATTGTTTCGCGGTGGCGGTGAAACTACTTCATTTTGCTGTTCAGGATAAACTTGAGGAACAAGTCTTGAAAGCTCTTCTTCCTGCGAAACACGCGAAGCAGAATGTGTTGTCTTTTCAAAAAATCGCTCGCCTCTTTTTTGAAAGGCTTGATAATCATTGTAAAGCCGGCGAGTTGAACCGGAGTCGCCATCGCGGTCATTATACCCCAATCGTTTAAATGAAAAATTAGAGGTCGCCTTTTGAATCGCGTCTTCATGATCGTTTTGAGGCAGCATCGCTTTGTAACGATCGGGTATTTCACCCATCGCAAGAGCAGGCGAAGCATCCATTTTCATTACGGCTCTTCGAATGACTGCGTGCACCATATTGTAAACCCCTCGCTCATCATCAAACTTCACTTCCATTTTCGAGGGATGAACATTCACATCAACGCGAGATGGGCGTATGGATAGAAAAAGTAAATAAAATGGTTGTTCTCGCTCGCCCAACAGTTCACCATACGCAGTTGAGATTGCATGCGTAATCGCACGATGTTGAACAACCCGTTGATTCACAAATAAAAACTGATCGTTCTTTGTTCGCTTTAGCAAGGCGGGTTTCCCGATATAGCCTTTGATGGTCATAAAATCATTGGTCTCTTCAACAGCAAACAAACTCTCCGAAAATCTGCTGCCATAGAGAACATCAAGCCTTTCCAAGAGGCTTTCATCTTTGAATTTAAAAACCTCATCGCCATCAGAAATAAAAGTATATGCGATATCGGGGTTAGCTAACGCCTGCGAAACAATACAGTCATAGATATGTTTGAATTCCGTAGCGTTTGACTTTAAAAATTTTCGCCTTGCGGGAACATTGAAGTAAAGATTTTTAATTGCAATGCTTGTTCCATCGGGTGCTGCGGCTTTTTCTAAACTCTCCATCACACCGCCATTCATTCGAATCATTGTTGCAAGTTGAGCCTCGCGTATTTTCGTTTTCATTTCAATCTGCGAAACAGAAGCAATGCTTGGTAAAGCTTCCCCTCTAAATCCAAGCGTATGAAGATTTTCAAGATCATCAACCTCTTTGATTTTGCTTGTTGCGAATCGCTCGAATGCCATCACCGCATCTTCTTCATTCATCCCGCAACCATTATCAATAATTTGAATTAAAGATTTCCCCGATTCCTTGATGATTAAAGTAATTTCATCCGCACCGGCATCGACGCTGTTTTCAAGCAATTCTTTTACTGCCGAGCTTGGGCGTGTTACGACTTCGCCTGCCGATATTTTATTGGCAATTGAATCAGGTAATTTCTTTATAATAGAATCCATTTCTTTTTGCTTCGCTTTAATTTTGCTTTTTTGAACAAAGCAAACACTTAATTCATTGTATTTGGAGATAAAAGGAGTTGAAGAGCCGCCATTCTCACTGCAACGCCATTTGAAACTTGTTTTAAGATTAAACTTCCCGAAAGCCCGCCAATCGGTGCATCAATATCCACTCGGTCTGCCACAGTTCCCGAAATTTCAATTTCTCGATTTACAGGTCCCGGATGCATTACAAATACTTCACGGCTTGCGGCGACAAGGGCATCATCCGTAAGCGAGAAAAAATTTCTGTATTCTCGTATCGAAGGAATGTAACCGGCTGCTTCTCTTTCCAATTGTAACCGCAGCACAATAACGGCATCGCACCATTTCACGGCTTTTTTTACATCGGTAAAAATCTCAATCGGGTTTTCTTCATTACCCCAAGTTTCAATTCCTACCGGCAAAAATGTTGGCGGGGCGCAAACACCTACTTTTGCTCCCATCGTCGTAAGCCCAAAAATATTTGAACGCGCAACCCTTGAATGTAAAATATCCCCTAAAATCAAAACACGAATCCCTTCAAGCTTTCCGAAACTTTGCTCCAGTGTCAGCATATCAAGCAACGCTTGGGTTGGATGTTCATGCATTCCGTCTCCGGCATTCAATATGGGTTTATGCGTCAATCGCGAAAGAATTTCCGCAGTGCCGGAGTCACTGTGACGAACAACAAACGCACTTACGCGCATTGATTGCAATGTAAAAATGGTATCGGCTAAAGTTTCCCCTTTTTGAACACTTGTGCCCGAAGACGAGAAATTTATCACACCCGCTCCCAACCTTCTTGCTGCCAAGTCAAAAGAAATTCGTGTTCTGGTTGAATTTTCAAAAAAAGCCAACACAATCGTATGACCTGCTAAAATCTTATAATTCGTTGGAGTGTCATCGGGGTTACTCGGGACATAAACTTTCGCCAAATCTAAAATTTTTTGGATGTTCTCTTTCTTTTCTCCGCGCAAACCGAGTAAGTGATTCATTTGTTTATTCTTTTGATAGCAGTATTTGAAACAGGCGATTCCGATCTTCGTTTGAATCGCACAAATCTACAATGCTTTCATTCATTTTCTTATGGTTTCATCATTTTTTGAACCTTGAGTACCATATTCTTTGAATCTTAAATCATCAAATTATTTCTAACGATGCAATTCAATCCCAATAAATTCACGCTAAGAGCCCAAGAAGCCTTTCAAGAAGCGGCTGAATTGGCCTCGAAGAACGGTCAACAAACCATTGAACCCGAGCACCTTCTTTATTCTCTCCTTCTTGGTAACGATAAAATAGGATTCCAACTTTTAGAAAAACTGGGAGTGCAAACCGAAGCCGTTCTTCAAATTCTCACCCGCGAAATCAATCGATTTCCGAAAGTCACCGGAGCGTCTGTTTCAGGTCAATATTTAGCTCAAAAACTATCACAGATACTCGATGAAGCGTCAAAACTTTCAGAATCAATGAAAGATGAATATGTGAGTTCAGAGCACCTTCTTTTGTCTATTGCTGATTCACCGACCAATGCCGGAAGCATTCTTCGCGATAGTGGAGCAAAAAAAGATGCCTTACTCAAGTCATTAGCCGATATTCGAGGTGCACAACGCATCACCGACCAAAATGCCGAAGACCGATATAACGCCTTGAAAAAATTCAGCCGTGATTTAAACGACCTTGCTAAAAAAGGAAAACTCGACCCTGTCATTGGCAGAGATGAAGAAATACGACGCGTGCTCCAAATTCTTTCTCGACGAACCAAAAATAATCCCGTTCTAATCGGTGAGCCCGGTGTGGGCAAAACGGCTATTGCTGAAGGAATCGCTCAACGCATTGTTTCCGGCGATGTCCCAGAAAACTTAAAATCAAAACTGATTCACGCGCTTGATATTGCGCAACTTGTAGCGGGCAGCAAGTTCAGAGGTGAATTTGAAGAGCGCCTGAAAGCTGTTGTTAAGGAAGTTCAAGATGCCAATGGAGATGTAATTTTATTCATCGATGAAATTCACTTGCTTGTAGGTGCAGGCGCCACGGAAGGCGGAATGGATGCTGCCAATATTCTCAAACCCGCTTTAGCGCGCGGCGAACTTCGTTGTATCGGCGCCACGACACTAGATGAATATCGAAAGTATATCGAAAAGGATGCTGCTTTAGAACGGCGATTTCAAACAGTGATGGTTGGAGAGCCCTCCATAGAAGATACGGTTTCGATTCTTCGAGGCTTAAAAGAAAAGTATGAAATTCATCACGGGGTAAGAATCACTGATTCGGCTCTTATTGCCGCAGCTGAACTATCAAGTCGGTATATCGCCGATCGCTTCTTGCCCGATAAAGCAATTGACCTGATTGATGAGGCCTCCTCAAAACTGCGCCTTGAAATCGATAGCGTGCCGGAATCGCTTGATAAACTCAATCGCGATATTCGACGACTTGAAATTGAACGCGAAGCATTACGCCGCGAACTCGATATCGATAGAAAATCATAAGTGACATCCGCGACTTATAACCAAAAAAAAGGCTGCCCATTTCGGACAGCCTTTTTTTCTACTTCACCTATGATTCAAAACATTTGAAGCTTTTCAGATGCTTTTATTTGATGAGAATCATTTTGCGCGTTTGGTTGAATGAACCGGCTTGCAAACGGTAGAAATAGACACCGCTTGAAAGATTTTGCGCATTAAACACAGCAGTATAAGAGCCGGCTTCTTTTCTTCCATCAACCAAAGTTGAGACTTCGCGACCAAGCATATCATAGACCTTCAGCAACACGGTTGAGGACTGCGGTAAGGCATACTTAATCGAAGTACTCGGGTTAAATGGATTTGGATAGTTTTGACCTAACTCAAAATTGGTTGGCCTTGCTTTCTTTTCCTCTGCAATTGATGCTACAGGTTCGGTATAGCCTATAGCAAACTCTCCAAATGCGGTTAATGGAGCTGTTGTTACAAGCGAATCGTTCACAACTGTACCGCCAAGCGATGCCCAAGCCGCTGAAGAATCTGCACGATAAAGCCAAACCAATCGATTTGAAGCCAAAGATGTTGCGAATTTACTTACAGCACCTTTGAGCACACCGTTTGTGAAAGTTCCTCCGTTCGAGAGAACATAATGGAACTCCAATATTCCGGTAACACCACTTGGCAACGCTGAAAACAGCGGGAAGTGATTAAAGAAGGCTGCCTTCGCAGTTTCACTTGAAGCGCTAACATCCGCTAAGCAAGAAACCCCGGTACTTCCAAATGAAGTCATAGATGCTGTGCCAGCAGCCATAACCGCTACGGCACTATCTGTGGCTCTTACACCGGAAGTTGGAACAAAACGATAGACAACGCCTGATTGTGGAAATTGTGCCGAAGAAGTTAAGGTTGAAACCCCAACGGTTGTTGAGCCCGTTGTCGCGTCGATAAAGTCACCTGAGCCTCCTACAGAACCTTTCATACCAATTGAGGCTGACGAAAGCGTCGCAAAAGTTGTTCCGTTCTTTGGTCCGTAAACAAACTCCACCAAATTACTTCCTTCATAAATTCGAACTTGGTAGTTAAGTGTGGCACCCGTTGCGCCAGTGTTGCTCCAGTAATCTCGAACATTAGCATATTCAACGGTAAAGACACGATTCGGCTCAGTGCCACGTACTGAGGAGCGTAATGAATCCGCACCAATCAAGATGAGATCATCCCACCAAGGTGCAAGTGCAGCTACAGGTGCAGCGGTCGTAAAGAGTGCGCTATTTGTCGCACTTGCGGCTGAACCTTCGAAAGATAAGACCCCGTTTGAACCTGCGTTCACAGTTGTGTAAGCCTTTCCATTAAAGTTTGCACTAAATGGAATTGTTAGTGAAACTGACCCATCATCGGGATCAGTAATCCCTGAACCGATTGGATTATTGAGTGAAGAGTAAACCCCTCTCGTCGTCACTCGTCTATAATTGGCTGAAAGCGGCGAACCAAAATTTAAGGCGGTTGTTGTAACCGAGCTTAAACCAGCACCACTATTCGCTGCAAACGACAGTGTGACCCCTTGCTCAACATTATTATAGGTCAAATCACTAAAGGTAACGCTACTCGCACTTTTTGGAATAACACGTGTTAATGTGCCTCCCAAAACGCCGGTTCCATTACTTAAAGAAACGGTAACCGTAACTGAATCGAGCACAGGCCGAACCACATTCGCAGAATCTTGGGTTTGAAGTGTAATGCTAAATGGCGTATTAACCAACCTCGTACCTGTAGGCTGAGCAGTTACAACCAATTTAGATGGTGTTACCAAAGTTTCTGTACGAATGCTATCAACATACATATTGTTGCCATATTGATTATTCGTCACAAACGCCAATCGAATACCTGTTCCTGCATAAGCCCGCAAATCAACGCGTTCCGTTCTCCATTGTGATGCCGTTGGAACAAATGCTGCAAAAACAGATGGTGCCGTTGAAAGTTCAACACCGCCCTTTTTGAAGAGACGCGTGCTATAAGTTTTACCTGAATCCAACGAAGCCCAAACCTCCAATGTATCCGGAGCATCGGTGAATGTTGAATACGCCACTTCAAATCCCAAACCAACATTATTTGAAACAAGAAATAGTGGTGTTTTAAGTGTATCGCGTTCACCCACTTCTTCATAATCCCAGTGATTCATGAAGGCAGAACCGCCTGTTGGAAAACCTGCGGTTGAACGTCCCCAAGTAATTGACCCTGCATCAGGGTTTGCAACTTGCCACCCTGTTGGCGGGAAGGTTGTTGCGGTGAAATTTTCCGAAACACCATTCGGAAGAGAAACAGAAACCAAAAATCGGTTACTCGTTCCGGCTGTTAGGGTCATTCCACTGCTTGCACTCACTTGAAGTGACACACTATCAGAGCTAGATGTATTGAGTGTCAATCCGGTAAAAATAGCTTCGGATTGCCCGGGTTGGAGCGTCACGGTTGTTGTACCACCAAGCGTTGCAGAACCTGAAGCCACTGAAACCGAAAGCTGCGTTTCGGTTGTAACGCCTTGCCTAAAATTTGCGTTATCAAAAGTTCTAGCGGTTAAGGTAAATTCTTGACCTGCACTTACAGTTCCGCCAATTGGCACAACTTGCACAAATGTCGGTGGTTTTTCAGAAACAAAACGAATCGTTCTTCCTGAGGTTGGTAATCCCGCAGTGGCTGTTCTTGACATATTCAAAGTTCCTGCAGCAAATCTTTGAATAAGTGCAGATGCCCACGCGGTTCCCGAGCCTTTTTGCAAAATTATCACTTGCGTTCCTACCGTATCCGCGCCTTTTAATCCGACACCAAAAGTTCGAAACGCTCCGGTACTCGTGCTTCCTGTGAATGTTCCATAGACAAATTCAACATCATTTGATGTTTCATAGAGTTTGAGTTGGAAATTCACATTGTTAAATTGCAGACCCGGAGTCGTAATACCCGTGCGGTTTTTGTCGCGAACATTCTTCCATTGAATAGTGGTCACTCGGTTTGGCTCAGTTCCGGTAGTGTGTACTCGGTATTCAGCCCCCAGCGTACCTGCTTGCAAATCATGATTCAATACCGAAATGATATTTGAATCTGCTTCTGCAATACTTGCAATCGCGCCATTAAGACCAGTTTGGTCTTGCGGTGTTTCAATAAAGAGGTTCGCTTTTGAAGGCGCATCTGAACCGAGCTTAATGAATCCATTGGTGTTAAACACGAATTCATTAAAAGTTGAGCCTCGAAACACAAATGGGAAACCAATTGAAATCGGTGCCGAATTTGCGTCATCGGTATTTGCTGTTGCAATCACGGTTCCATCTGCAGAACCAAGTTCAGTGTAGGTTCCTTGTGTGTTTGAAACTAAATTTTGATTAAAGTTCAACCTTGCGGGAGTTGCCCGAACGGTTAAAGGAATCGAAGCCGCAGTCAAACTCGGCCCTGAAGCAACAGTTGCATTAAAGTTTAATCCCGTTTCCGCTTTATCATATCGCAATCCGGTGATTGTCTTGGTATTGTCCCAAGGGTAGAAAGTGACCGAAGCCGTTCCAGTAAAATTGCCAGTACCATTTGTTACGGATACTTGAACGGTGGTCTCTCCAGTCACATTGGTCGGCGTTCCATCGGCGGATTGAACTTGCACAACCGCAGAAAATGGTTGATTGATAATCGGCCGAGAAGGAATAGTTTGAACAACTAACTTAACCGGGGTTGGTGCGTTTTGTGAATTCACAAAAAGATACCTTTGTCCATTGGCAATATTGACATTGTTCCGGTAGTTCGCCCTATCGCTTCCTTCAGTTAAAATACCCGCAGCATTCCAAGCAGTTCCAGACCCTTTGAAAACAGAAACACCCTCTGCCGGTGAAACCGATTTCATCCCTACAACCGCCGTTCTAAATTCTCCCGGATTGGTATTTGGCGTAAAAGCACCGTACGAAAACTCGACATTGTTGGTTGTTTCGTAGAGTTTCACTTGGAAATTCATCGCGGTGTATTGGCGAACACCCAAAGTTGCTGATGTATCTTTCTTTTCACGAACATTTTTGAATTGAACCGTTGTTACTCGATTTGGCGCACTACCGGAAGTGAACACACGGTATTCAACTGAATCGGTTCCGATTAAGTCCACATTGAACGGAGAAAGAATATTGACATCCGCCGTATCAGTGCTCCAAAGCGCACTACCCACAGTGGTTTGATCACGGATACCGGCAGGAAAAAGATCCGGCTTGGAAGTTGGCGAAGAACCCAATTTCACAAATCCATTGGTGTTGAGTACGAAGGAACTAAAGACATTACCCGCATAATTAAAATCAAACCCAATGGGAACAGGGTCAGAATTACTGTCATCGTTATTAGCCGGTGTAATGGCATTTCCATTCGCGCCCAAATCGGTATAAGTTCCGATTGTCGAGTTGACAAACGATAGCGGATATGTTTCTCTAAATGCTTTTGAATTAGAAACTCCAAAAGGTGCACTGGTTGCAGATACTGTCCCAGATTGATTACTAATTTGAACGGTGTAATCAGCGCCTAAAGCCAGATCACTTTTTACTGTATAGGTTGCGGTGCCATTGTTATCTGAAGAGAGACTAATGGTATCGACAACTGTTCCGGCCTTTTTCAATAAAAGCTTCACATTTCCAGAAACAGTGCCGCTCGTTGCCCAACGAACGGTTTCGCTTGCACCCGTTTTCCAGACAGTTCCCGGAAGAGGCGAAAGGAATGAAAACCCGCTCTTACCTTGTGCGGCTTCAATCGCACGACGAGCGTTTACACGTCCGTAACCTAATTCATTATTCCAAGTACCATTTGGCCGACCGGGATAATTTACAAATGAATATCCTGCAACCTTTTCAGAGGTGCTTTCAAGAATTTGTGAGAGTTGAGCGGCAGTCAAATTTGTATCTGCTGAGGCAATTAAACCGACTAAACCTGCTGCTACCGGACATGCCGCTGATGTACCGCCAAAATTTGTTGTATCACCGGCATCATATCCATCAGCACCTCTACGGTCTATGGTCAAAATACCGCTCGAAGGTCCGGAAAAGTCACCCGGAGCTACAACATCTAACGAATCTCCCCATTGCGAAAAAGAGGCGCGGCGGTCGCGATAAGTAATTGCACCCACGCCAATAACAAACGGTGCATTTGCAGGGTAACCATTGACCGTTGACGTTCCCCCGTTTCCGGTTGATGCAAGTACCAAAGCGCCTTTTCCACCTCGTGCATTTAATCGAACATTTTCAACAGCAGCTAAACGACCTGCAGTAACTCCGCCGCCGCCCCAGCTGTTACTTACAGCAGCAACGCCCGGTGTAGCCACCACTCTTGCGGCTGCGCGTGTCAAAGTTGCATCATCGGTTCCAAACGAACCGTTTGCATCAGGAGCGACGGTCGCGATATCAACCGGCATCACTTTTATGCCATTTCCAATTGAGGAAACACCGCGTCCATTATTGGTTAACGCTGCTATAATTCCGGTACACGGCGTTCCGTGATTTGAGTTTGAATTTTGAGGGGCGGGATCATTATCGTCACGAGCCGCGTCGTAAGGATTAATCACTTTTCCTTCTAATTCATAATGTGTGTAGTCATATCCACCTGCGTCCCAAACAGAAACGACAATATTTGTATCCCCTTGAGCTAAAAACCAAGCTTCAGGAGCATCGACATCCGAGCCCGGAATTCCGCCAAATTGACCCGTGTTATTCAGCCACCATTGACTGGTATAATTCGGATCGTTCGGAGTAAAGGTTGAAAAAATAGATGGTAGTTCTTTATTTCTTGAACCAACCTTTTTTGCTTGCTCCGGACGAACTGCCGGAAACTCTCCGCGCTGCAAGTCTTCAACCGTTTGAAATACCTCGGCATCTTTTTTCTCTACAGAAGTTGCGGCGGACTTTACTCTAACTTTCCCTTTTCCTTTGGGGCTTCTTAGCAAAGGCTCATCAATGACTGAAGCAGATTCAGTATCCTTTTTAACTTTTTTTCCCTTTTTTGGATCCTCTTGAGAAGGCTTTTCTTGGAAAGAAGCAACCGTTGCCATTTGTGTGAAATTGGGATGAGCATACTTTGCATATCCACTTTCATAAAGGGCTTTTGATACCTTAAACGGGTTTTCAGAGGTACGAATGATGAAGGTTTCAAAATCAGTACCTGACCCGATTCTCTCCATTACCTCATAACCACCTGCACTTAAGACTGACGCAAATTGAGTTGAAGCTCCTTTTAGGGGTGCAACAATGACTTCATTGGTCACGTAATAAACATCCCCCGTTTTATCGGTATATGCAAAATAGGCGGCTTCAACATCAGGGTTTTGGCGAATTCCCTGCAAAGCCTGAGATGCTTTTTGACCAATTCGGTAGTCGCTCTTTACTGAAAGAATTACTTTATTTCCAGCACCGATTTTCGATTCATCAAGCGGCATCAAAGAAACGCTGGCATTAACCACCGACTTTGCCTTTGCCTTACTGACCGTTGAACGGAACTTGACAAAAACTTGTGAATATACGGGTGTTAGAGACTCGACTCGCGAACCGTTGTAATAGGTTTCTCGGCTTTCCTGTGCAATTGCATTGGAAGCGATAACCAATAACAACGACGCGATGAGAAAATATTTTCTCATTTTGTTTTGTTGTTTTGTTGTTGATTAAAAAAATGTTCAGGTAAAAAAATCATTCACGAAATGTGGGAAATGTATCACATACCGTTTATCATATTTTTGATTCTAAGAATATTTTTTGGGAAAAAAAAGAGGGAGGGGGAAAAATCTTTTTAAATCTTTTCGATGACTTGCTTAAAAATGGCGGTCATTTTCGGCTCTGCATGTGAGGCCGCTTCGATGATTTCTTTCACATCAACAGGTTTTAATGACTCCGGAAAGCATTCATCGGTAATAATTGAAATTCCAAGCACTTCTGTGCCTTGATGCGCCGCGACAATCACCTCTGGCACCGTTGACATTCCAACCACATCCGCTTGCAACAAACGAAGCATCCGATACTCTGCACGCGTTTCAAGCATCGGGCCGGAGAGCGCAACGTAAACCCCTTTTTGAACTTTGATTTTCAAATCCAAAGCGGCTTCTTCTGCCATCTTAATCAATCGCTTCGAATAAGGCTCGCTCATATCCGGAAAGCGTGGCCCCAAGGTTTCATCATTTTTTCCGATCAGGGGATTATTGCCAAGAAAGTTAATATGATCGTCAATAATCATTACATCGCCTTTTCGGTAAATCGGGTTCAAACCGCCACACGCGTTGGAAATGCAAAGCGTTTTAACGCCCAATTCTTTCATCACGCGAATTGGAAAAGTAATCTGCTGCATCGAATACCCTTCGTAGTAGTGAAACCGCCCTTGCATTGCGACAACTCTTTTACCTCCGAGCGTTCCAAAAATGAGTTTCCCGTGATGTGATTCCACCGTCGAAATCGGAAAATGCGGAATCGATTCATACTCAATAACCAATTCTTCGCTGATTTCTTTGGCTAATCCCCCTAAGCCAGTGCCTAAGACCACACCAATCGGATAAGATTCCTTCGTCTTTTGTTTGATGAAATTCGCCGCCTCTGCAATTTGCTTTTTTAGTTCAGACATTTTGGTTTTGTTTTATTGTTCGTTCAGACCAAACTTCTTCTCAAATTTTCTAATTTCTATTTTGATTCAAAGAGCGACTCGCGTTCTACTCCTTTATAACCGATATCTTTGCGATAGTAAACCCCCTCGAAGTAAATCTGAGAGCAAGCTTCATAAGCATCTTTTTGCGCTTGTTTAAGAGATGAGGAAACCGCCGTAACCGATAAAACACGACCGCCTGCCGTTTTTAATTTCCCTTGCTCCCTTTTTGTACCGGAGTGAAACACAATGATTTTCCCTTCTACATCAAGTTTACATTCCTCTTCCTCAAAATGACATTGACCTGAAATTGCTTTTCCGGTTTGATAAGAATCGGGATAACCGCCCGAAACCATTACAACCGTTAACGCACTTTCTCTTGAAATTGAAACCGCCTGTTCACAAAGTGTTCCATCAAGCGAAGCTTCAAGTAACGAAAGAAAATCGGATTCAAGACGCGGTAAAATCACTTGCGTTTCGGGGTCGCCAAGCCGCGCATTGAATTCCACCACAGAAGGATTTCCTTCATGAATCATTAATCCTACATATAGAAAGCCGGTATAAGGAATCCCCTCAATTCGCATCCCGTCGAGCAAAGGTCGGATAATCCTCTTCTCTACTTTTTCTCTGACTTCATCAGTAATAATGAGTGCAGGTGAATACGCGCCCATTCCGCCGGTATTTTTGCCGGTATCTCCTTCTCCAATGCGTTTATGGTCTTGGGCGTCGGGAAGTAAAATAAAATCGGTTCCGTCGCAAAGTGCAAAAACGCTTGCTTCCTCGCCTTGAAGAAATTCTTCAATCACAACTTCATCGGTGGCGTTTCCGAAAATTCTCTTATTAAAAAAATCATCAAGAGTATTAAGCGCCATTGATTCTGAATCAGCTATCACAACGCCTTTCCCTGCCGCGAGTCCACTGGCTTTAATGACGATCGGGAATTTGTTTTTTTCTGTAACAAACCGCGATGCCTCATTAAATGTAGTAAAAAGGGCGTAGCCGGCAGTTGGAATCCCAAACCGCTTCATTGCATCTTTTGCGAAGGCCTTGCTTGTTTCCAATTGTGCCGCTGCTTTCGATGGGCCAATAATTGCATAGTGATGTTTTTGAAATTCATCCACGATGCCCAATTCAAGCGGCTGTTCAGGTCCGACAATTGTGAGGTCAATTCCCTTTTCACTTACAAATTCTATCAACGCGGGGAAATCGGTGGGTGATATCGAAACATTTTCACTAATGCCATTGAGATCGGCAGTTCCTCCGTTTCCGGGTGCCAAATAGATTTTTTTGACTTTGGGAGATTTTCCAATTTGCCACGCAATCGCTTGTTCGCGTCCGCCGGAACCAATAATGAGTATGTTCATAAAGAAGTGATTTGCAGCAAATATACAACGCTTTTAAGTTTATGTGATTCAAGAGTGTATGTATTAATCGATTTTGTCATTCTCACAATTCTTATTGCATATTATTAATGCGATTTTCCGCAGAAGGCGTAGGGCGAGAACTGTTGGTCGGCGGGGTCTAAGGCATAGAAACGGTTGAAATCGGTGTTGTAAAGCCGTGCTCTAAAGTTCCAGAGCTTGCCTTAATTTTTAATCATACTAAAAAGTAATAATAAAAAAAGGCCTATTTTAATAAAATATTATGAGCTTTTTATGTAAGTTCTATTTTCTATATTTAATTCTACTTAGTATTCTATTTTCAAATAATTCTCTATAATATTTTTCTTCACTATCGGATAGTTCTTTTTCAAACAACCATCCATAATTATTTCTTGTATAAATATATTTTCTTTTTCCATATTCTTTGGATGAGTCGACTTTTACTGAAACACCACTTAAACCAAAATTAAACCCTTCCTTTTCCCAATCAAGCTCTCTTCCACTGAATGAAACGAAGCAAATTATGGTATCAGACTCATTTACTAAATTAAAATAATAATTTCCTTTAAGTAAAAAAACTTGTTCAATACCTTTATCTAATTTTGCATCACCTGTTTTATTTACAAGTATCTTTTTACCTTCGTTTACTATTAAAGATGAATCACTTGAGTATAATCTCTGAAATTCTAAATCTAAGTCTGACTTGCTCATATTCGAATAATAGGTGCTTATTGTCCCGTGCATTCCGGCTGTATTATAAAACAAAAAAATTGAAGCAAACAATAAAACATACTTAATATGTTTTGATAATATTTTGTGATTTTCTTTACATTTATTTTCAATAATAATCAATGGAAACAAAAAAAACAGACAATAAATATCTGTGTAGTCAACATTACGATTAATATTAAAAAAATTAAAGGTGTTAATACTCTGTATTAATAAATCAGACAGCGGTGTTTTCCAACAGATAAAAATTATCGAAGTTAAAATTAAAGATAATTTATTTCTTAATCCAAGTAAATATTCAAAAAAAAGGTAAAGAGAAATTATTCCAAACACATCAGATAGTTTACCAGTGATAAAATTGTGAAAATAGGACTTTAAGAAATGATCATTCAAAAAGACTAAAATCAATGAGAGCGATAAAATATATAACTTATACATTATCGATTTAATTATTTATATGGAAATGCTTTATTTCTATTTGCTTCAATATTACCAAGTGGTTGTGCTGCTTTTGCTGAAATGGAGAAAATAATCTTATATTTTATAATGGAACTAAACATAACATGAGTTATTTGACCTGCCATAAATTGATACATGTCATATGGAAATGCATTCATACTTGTATTATGGCTTTGTATAGAAAGTAATGCATCTGCTGCAATTACACCATCTGAAAAGTTAAGAAAAGCATCACTAGGTCCCGCTGCATAAAATTTTTCATAATTTTTATCATGTATGTAGAAATTGTAATCCAGATTACTAATTGGGACTGAACCTTCTAAGTTATATGGTCCTCCGTAATGCCCATACAAATTTGTTGAGTTTTTGACCTGATAAACCCCATTTTCAATATTTTTTTGTAGAAGTTTATATACTTCAAAAAATCCGTTGCTTGTCATCCAAGCAGTCGGCTGTTGAGTGTTAACTGGATTTATATTAACCGTACCTGACTCTACCAAATATTCAATACCATTATGTGCCGCATGATTCAGCCCTGAGATTATTGCCCCTGAAGCCGCACCTCTCCAAAAACCACCCCCAGAAAGCTCAGACGCTAATCCGGCAAACATCGTACTTGATGCTATTTGAGCGTTTGTCCCCCAAGTATGTGTTACGCTGCCCATTAAAGAGCCGCCTAAGCCAGTTAAAAATGAACCTGCTGTGTAACCTCCACCGCCAAATGATGCCCCAAGTTGCATGTTTACTATTCCGTGTGCCCCAGCACGAACAAAAGCTTCTCCTATACCGCCAATCCCATTAAAACTCTCACCTATACCAAAAGCAAACATCCCACTTATTCCTCCAATCCCAGCAGACCTAGCAAATCCGCCCCAACTCCAATTATTAAACCCTCCAGAGCTAAATCCAACGCTTGCTGTGTAAGTTGCACCGCCTATCGCTGTTCCTTTTAACATCGCGATTTCCAATGCCCCAATAGTAAATGCTTCTTGCCCATTCCTATCCACATACATGAGCGGCGAATTTCCGCAGAAAGCGTAGGGCGAGAACTGCTGGTCGGCGGGGTATAAGGCATAGAAACGGTTGAAATCGGTGTTGTAAAGCCGCGCTCTAAAGTTCCAGAGTTTGCCATCGCCTTCGTTTTCTTGGCCGGAGAAGTAATAGCGGTACCACGGGGTTGAGTTAATGGCTTAATTTATTTTTCAATATTTAGCATGAATATGTGATTTGATCGATAAAGAATTTTTTTTTAAATAAAAAACTTACTTTGTTTTTTCTATCTTGTTTCAATTATTCATCTTACTTTTCTGATTTATTTCTCTTTAAACTCTTCCATTATCCAATTATCCGATGGGATAATAATTTCTCGCTTTTTTAGAACGTACTTTAGAGGAGGGTTATACTTAGTCGATTCATAATGGCTCGTTCCCCTTTCCTCTACCCTTAAAAATTCTCTAATCAATAAAGTTGAATCATTTAGGATAGTTCCTCTAACATCAGCCACCTTTAAATTTCTGAATAAAACCGGACCACCTGAGATCGTTGCATCTTTAAAATACTGAATTCTAATATCATCACCTACTATCAAATATTTACCCCAATTTAAATAATCACTATCTTTTAGTTCATTATACAATTCTAATTTTTCAATTTCAGTTATCGTGCTTAACCATTTCTCAATTTCTTCCAAAGGATAACAAAATAAATAGCCGTCATCAAAAAAAACATATTGATTTCCTATTAAGTGTTCATCTTTCATTGGAACATAGTAACCTTTAATCTTTTTTGAATTGATCCATTTTTGCTTTATTTCTGAATCACCATCAAATATCCAATTTGCCTTATCAGCATTTCTAATTTGCAGTCCAAGACAACCTTCAATTATCAAACTTAGTGCTATTGCAAGCCAAATAATGTTTAACTGTTTAGTAGATAAACCACGACCTTTTTCTTGATTTAACATATGGATTTGAATATTTATCGTAAGTCGTTGTGAAATATGGACTTCCCACTAACTTGTGTATTCCATTCTGAAATAAATCTTGCACGGAGGGATGATTCCACCCTACACGATGGATTATATTATTACTCCCTCTAAATCCAAAGTATGCTGGACTAAAATAAACATCTCCAATTTCATATGTACCCTTTTTATTTTTACCCCAAATTCCAGACGATTCAACTTTATACCCAAAACCTTCCGATGTTCCTATCTCAGCCCCAAGTGAGAAATTTCCAACTGACAATTCGAATGCTGCAGTTCTACCTTGGTCTGTGCCCCCATTCACAAATGGAAATATTTGGTCATTTGCGTAACTAAATCCCCAGTTTGTGCCGCCAAAATAAATTTGATTCAGCGTTTGATTGAATGGATTATTTTGAACATCGTTATGGTAGTTGAATTTTGTGTGAGAACTAATTAAGCTAAAATCTTTACTGCTTAATCCTCCAAAGGTACTAAATGAGGTATGAAACCCATTCAATCCTTCATTTTGCGCTTTCGTTGTAAATCCGGCACCAACGCCAACACCCGTCACAAAATGGTCACCATATTTTGCAAATAAACTTGCATTATATCCAACAGAGAAACCAGCAGTACCAAATGAAATATTTGGCGACAAACTAAACCCAAAATTCCAAAACCCGATACTATAACTTGGTAAATAAGATGAAGCAATTGTCGAAGCTGAACACCCAACAGAACCCCAAAAACCTGCTGAAGCACCACCTGTATTTAACGCCAACCAACCCTGCGCTGCTAAATAACCACCTGATTTTACAGCTTCCCATCCCCAATCTCCTTTGGAAAATCCGTGATGCAAATATCCTGCTGTAAATGAAACTCCAACCATAATTAAATCATCAATTATAAACCAGCGCCCGTTCTTATCCACATACATCAGCGGCGAATTTCCGCAGAACGCGTAGGGCGAGAACTGCTGGTCGGCGGGGTCTAAGGCATAGAAACGGTTAAGGAATTTATATATTTGAGGACTATTATGGTAAAATGCCTATCTTTCTTAATTTGACAACTTTTTTTTCATTAAAAAAATATACATCATAAGTTGTGGGCAGTAAAACTTTATTTAGATCTCTATAATATATATTTATTTCTTTGCAATTCTCTTTAATTTTTATTATTGCAAATGGTTTATACTCTATAGTACTTTGATCTCCCTTAGATTTCATTACAAATATTAAATGCGTCATTTTTTCTGAAATTCGGAAGCCAACTGGTGCAAAATATCCTAAAGTGTCGTTTACTCTAAATAATTGTTCGGTTTGTTTTAGTTTTATTTTTTCCTTTACCCCTAATAAAAATGCATCGGAATTCATTTTCACAATTTCATAAGCAGGTGTAGGTAGATTAAATTGAAATCTCATAGAATCAGGGTGAAAATCAAGACCTTCCAAAATTTCTAAATTGTTAATCCAAGCAGTATCACGAATTGTTACTAATTCATAACATTCTGATTGTAAACTATTCTCTAATCTTTCACTCTGAATAAATATTGATGAGCAACCTAATTGAAAAATAAATATTAGTAATACTACACTAAAACTTTTCAACATAATTAGCGCAAGTTTGGTGGTAAATAGTCTGGCGGATAATAAGGAAGTTTCATAATACCAACAGGTGATCCATATATTTGTTTCAAATATGTTGAAGTTCTCACAAAAACTCCGCCGCCTACCCCCTCTTTAGATAAAACGAAGTATCTTCCATAAGAATCTCTCCCTAAAGAAATTCCAACATGAGCGGGTTCACCTGTAGGTTGCTGTGGAGGTCCAATTTTAACAACATCAATTTCAGTTTTTAAGTGGTCGCTCATTGTATCAACAAAGTCTCGACAAGATTGTTGAGAACCTTCTTTAGTATAATTTTTTCCATAAGATTCTTCTCCATCTTTATTGGGTATAGCCTCATTTGTTAGACCCCTTCCGTAGGCTTCAAAAGCAGTAGCTGTTAAACTAGCACTTATACTTCCTGATATTCCTCCAAAGATTGCACCATATCCCCAATTTCCATCAAATGAACCAGAAACTCCTCCTCCTACGCTTCCTCCAATCATTGTTGGTAAAATTGCATCATCAATAAATGTCCCAGCCGTACCACCTGCCAAACCACCTAAAGTTCCTGCAAGTGCGGATTGACCAACTTTTCCCCAATCTATTCTTCCTTTATTAAATACTAATTGTGAACTAATACTCTGTGTTGAACCTCCTACGAATCCTCCTAGAGTAGAAGCAGTTATCGCATAAGCTTCGCTTCCCTTTTCAAAAAGCAACCCTGCTGCTGCGCCTCCTGTTTTATAGGCCAACCAAGCACTGCCAGCCGTTATTAATCCGCTTTTAACTGAATTCCAACCAAAATCACCAGTAGTTAATGCAGAGGAGAGATAACTTACAGTAAATGCTACAGCTGAAACTATCAAATCATCTATTCCGAACCAACGCCCATTCCTATCCACATACATCAGCGGCGAATTTCCGCAGAAGGCGTAGGGCGAGAATTGCTGGTCGGCGGGGTATAAGGCATAGAAACGGATTCCCTCCGCTTCACCTCTAAATGTCTATTCTTATTTACTCATCGACCCTTAAAGCAATTCACGCATTCAAAAAGGAGACTGTAAGTAGTTTTTATAAGGCTTTCTTTTGCAAAAAGCAAGGCTTCCAAAAATGGTTTTAAGCTTAAAAACAAAAAATTTATAACCTAAAAACAAATTGTTTTTAGCCTTAAAACAAAATGATTTAAGGTTAAAAACAGCTTTATTCTAACCTTAAACTTAATCAAAACCGCGTGTTTTGGTTGATTATAAAGCGCCTATAAGTTCGCGTGATTCAGCCTCTCTTCCAAAGGCATAGGGCAAAAAAAGCGGTCACTTGGGCTCTAAGGCATAAAATCAGTTGAAGCTGTAGTTTTTCACCGAAAGCACTCACCAAACAAAACTTTTGTTTCACTCTCCAATCTTAACTCTTCACTCCTTTCTCTTCACGCTTAACAGTTTTGACTTGACTCAATCTCCGATTGAACTGCACGAGTCACATCCCTTTGCAGGTAACGCACCGTATCCCGAAAACTTTTTGACTTTTTTCAATATTTGTGAGTAAACATCACTGTCAATACAATTTTTTTTTTAGATTTGTTTTAATGTTCGTTATAATCCATTTTCAGGACTTGTTTGAATCATACAATTGATTTGTTTTCCTCGCAATCGCCGTTCCGATGTGCATTTCAGTTCATCATCGTTTTCCTGTAGCGACATCGTCACTTTTGTAAATGCACGCTAAGTTGTGCATGATTATTTTATTCAATTTACTTTTCAAGTTCTCTACCTATGGGTTTTTTGGACTTTCTATCTCGCGATATCGCCATTGATCTTGGAACTGCAAATACGCTTGTGTATGTCAGAGGAAAAGGCATTGTGCTTAATGAGCCTTCAATCGTCGCTTACGACCGTGCCTCTCGCCGCGTTGTGGCCTTAGGGCACGAAGCAAGGCAAATGCACGAAAAAACAAGCCGCGATGTTTATACCATTAAACCACTTGCCGATGGCGTTATTGCCGACTATGAAGCCGCCGAAGAAATGATTCGTGGGCTCGTGCGCAAGGCACTGAAAGACAATAGCTTTGGCGGCTCAATTCGCCGTATGGTGATTGGAATTCCTTCCGGGATTACTGAAGTTGAAAAGCGTGCCGTTCGCGATAGCGCCGAACACGCCGGTGCGAAAGAAGTCTATCTCGTAGCAGAACCAATGGCTGCTGCAATTGGGCTTGGGCTTGATGTTGAAGCCCCTTATGGAAATATGGTGGTTGACATCGGCGGCGGCACCTCGGATATTGCGGTTATTTCGCTTTCAGGAATAGCGGCCGGTGAATCAATTCGTGTCGCAGGAAATGAAATTACCAACTCGATTCTTCAACACTTTCGCAAAACCTATAACCTCGCGATTGGCGAACGAACCGCCGAGAAAATCAAAATGGAAATCGGCAGCGCGTATGAATTGGATGAGGAGTTAATTGCTACGGTAAAGGGAAGAAATTTGGTCACAAGCCTTCCCGAACAGCGCGATGTCAGTTCACCCGAAATTCGTGAAGCAATTGTTGAACCCATAAATAACATTGTAAATGCCATTCGCCGCTGTTTAGAAATGACACCTCCCGAGCTTTCAGCTGATATTCTAGATCGTGGAATTATTCTAACAGGAGGCGGTGCTTTGATTCGTGGGCTTGATAAGCGCGTCAGTGACGAAACAAAACTTCCGGTACTTGTGGGCGAAGATTCACTGACCGCCGTCGTGCGCGGTACTGGCAAGATTCTCGAGAATCTTGATAAGTATATGAATGTTCTTGTACGAGCAAAAGGACGCTAATGTGATTTTTTATCCCCCCAATTCCTCTCAAACTTGCACGAGTTTCTTTTTCCAAAACTTCAATTGATACTTTACCGAATCAGGCGAAGCCGCGCCAAACGATTTACGCATTGCCACCGATTTTTTTGGATCAAGAAATTGATACAAATCCTTTTCGATTTTTGAAGAAAACCCTTTCAGGGTATTAAACTCAATATCCTTTAAACTTACTTGATTCTTAATTGCAAAACCCACAATTTTCCCCGTTACTTCATGTGCTTCACGAAACGGAACGCCCTTTTTGGCTAAGTAATCGGCAATTTCAGTCGCAGTTGAAAAATCATTTTCAATACTGCTTTCAATTCGCTCTTTGTGGAATTCGGTGCTTTTGAGCATTGCACTCATGATTTGAAGCGATTGCCGTGTGGTTTTAATTGCACTAAACAGCGCCGGCTTATCTTCTTGCATATCGCGGTTGTAGGCTAAAGGCAGACCTTTCATCAGAGTAAGAAGATTCATCAAATCACCGTAAACCCGTCCGGTTTTGCCGCGAATCAGCTCGGCCATATCGGGGTTTTTCTTTTGCGGCATAATGCTACTTCCGGTAGTAAAGGCATCTCCAATGGTGGCAAACCCGAATTCAAAACTTGTCCAAAGGATTAATTCTTCCGAGAGCCTGCTGAGATGCATCATGACCATTGAGCAGTTTGAAACGAACTCAATCATAAAATCGCGGTCGCTTACGGAATCTAAACTGTTGAGCGTGGGTTCACGAAATCCAAGCTTTTGGGCGACCCAAAGTCTATCAATCGGAAACGAAGTTCCGGCAAGAGCGGCTGAGCCCAAAGGCAATTGATTCATTCGCTCTGCCGCGTCTGTAAATCGAGCTTTATCGCGCTCAAACATCGAGACATACGCAAGTAAATGATGAGAGAGCAAGATGGGCTGTGCACGCTGAAGATGCGTGTAACCCGGCATGAGGTCATGCTCGTGCTCGGTGGCTTTGGCAAGCAAAGTTAATTGAAGGTCGAGCAAGACTTCAATCATTCGCTTTGCCGTTTTTTTCAGAAAGAGCCGTTCATCAAGCGCCACTTGGTCGTTGCGGCTACGAGCCGTGTGCAACTTCCCTGCCACAGGCCCGATTTTCTCCCGAAGCCGCGATTCGATGCTCATGTGAATATCCTCTTCTTTCCCCATAGTCTTGAAGTTGCCGCTATTCAACTCCACTAAAATTTCCTTGAGGCCGGTGGTGATTTTTTGAAACTCAATTTTATCAATTATTCCCTGAAGCATCAGCATCTCGACATGAGCGAGACTTCCTTCAATATCTTCTTCAAACAATACCTTATCAATGTCAAAAGACGCGGAGAAATCGAAGGCTAATTCATTCATCGATTCCTCAAATCGCCCTCCCCACGGCATTGGATTGGCAACACCCGCTTTTTGGGAATTGCTTTTGAGTTTTGTTTTTTTCTTTGATTGATCTAAGGGGCTATTGGGTTGGCTGTTCTTTTTCTTCACGGATGTCAATTGCAGGTTGTTTTGAATTGAAATGATATTTTATCCATTACTATAGCTTAAAATGGTCTTTTAAAGTTACACCTTTTCGGGATTACGGAGAGAAGAAATGAAGAATAGAAAATATAAAACCATTAAAACGCTGAACGGCACCTTGGAAGTCATTGCCGGATGTATGTTTAGCGGTAAAAGCGAGGAATTGATTCGCCGGCTAAGGCGTGCGAAAATCGCGAAGCAAAAAGTCGTATGCTTTAAGCCTGAAATGGATGATCGATATTCGAAAACAGAAATTGTTTCTCATAGCGCCAATCGGATTATTTCAAAGCCGGTTTCATCGTCGAAAGAAATCTATCAACAGTCGCGCTTAGCCGATGTGGTGGGAATCGATGAGGTACAATTTTTCGATGAAGGGGTTGTTGAAGTCTGCGACCGGCTGGCGTATGAAGGGAAACGGGTTATCGCGGCGGGGCTTGATTTGGATTACCGTGGGAAGCCTTTTGGCCCAATGCCGAATTTGCTTGCAGTGGCAGATTATGTCACAAAATTGCAAGCGGTGTGTACCATTTCTGGTTTACCTGCCACACGCAGCCAACGGCTTAAGCAAAGCAATGAACTTGTTTTGCTTGGCCATACGAATGCTTATGAGGCGAGGCATCGCGCTTACTTTGAAGCACCTGAAGAAACTGAATAGTCTAAATTTGTAAGTTGAACTCACTTGAAGGACAAGGGCATTTGAGATGAATTGGGGAGAAATTGGGGGAAAGTAACCCATCGCATAACCACCATCAAATCTTTACCACTATTAGAGCTTAACTTCTTTTTTGGTGTGCGATGATTTATAAATTGCTTCAACAATTTGCATCCGTTCATACGCTTCTTTCAGCGTTGAACTAATGGGATAAAGCCCCATCACGGCATCCAAGAAATGGCGAAGTTCGTTTGTGTATGAACGCTTGTAAATGTCTTCAAGCGAGCCGATTTTTTCGGGCGTAACATTGACAAGGTTATCGTGTACTTTCTTGTGGAACTTCAATGGATAAACACGCGCGAATCCGTCTCTGCCATACACATTGCAGTAAAGCAAATCTGAATCTACCTCAAAATTCCATCCGGTTTCAATGGTAATGGCTTGCCCGTTTTTTAGCCGAACCAAGACGGAGGAAAAGTCTTCAACGCTTGCAGCCGTTTCTTTTCCATCGCGTTCAAAATTAACAGCAGAGACCGAAAGGGGCTCCGGAAAATTCAAGAGCCATAAGGCAAGGTCAATGACCATAATGCCCAAATCCAAAATGACACCGCCGCCCGAAAGCTCTTTCTTGGTTTTCCACTGCCTGTCAACCGGATTTTTCTTAAGCCAACCGGCTTTCACAAAAAAGACATCACCAATTTCTCCGCCTTGAATGAAACTCTTCAGTACCATTGCATCGGGGCGGAAACGTTGATTCATCCCTACCATCATCTTAATATCTTGCTTGCCTAAAGCGTCGATAATTTCCTTTGCTTCTTTAGCAGTTCTGGCAAGAGGCTTTTCGATTAGCGCATGCTTTTTTTCCTTTATGGCTTGAAGCGTAATGGCTTTATGCGTATTGGTTGGCGTGGCAATAATAACGGCATCAACATCGGGGCTTGCCAATACTTCTTGATAATCCTTAAAGACTTTTTTGACCTTATACTTTTCCCCAACAAGTTTCGCTCGGCCATATTCAATATCGCAGAGTGCGGTTAATTCAACATTCGGGAGTTTAGAAAGAATCGGAAGATGTGTGACTTGTGAAATCGCGCCGAGCCCGATAACACCCACTTTAATTTTATCCATCAGAAAAGAAAACTATGTGACTAAAAGCTTCAACAAGTTTACAAAATTTATAAATGCAAATCGGTGATAAAAATTAATTTCTCTATTGCATATTGGCGGTAAGCTCCTGAATTTTATTCATTCGACTTTGAAGCCGTCCAATTGCCACTTGAATTTGAATCACCAATTCACGAGTTCTCCCCAATTGTTCCGGTGTATTTCGCTCATTTGCTGGTACTGTGACTCTCACATTATCGATTTGATTTAGATAATCTTCAACTTCGCGCATCAGTTTATCAGCCTGTGGGTCTTTAAGTTTATCTACTTTTTGACGGAGGATATAGACAATGCAATAAATACTAAGCCTTGAAGACCCTTGTGTTTGAATGATACTTGGGTTACACTGACCTTCATTGATTGTCCACTGTCCCGGTAAGTTATCCGGGCCATCTGTTCTGAGAAGCGGATGGGTTTGACCGTCAAATTTACCCAAGGGTGTTGAGACGAAAAAGTTAATCGCAGTATTGCTGATTTGGGCAAGTTTTTTCGTCGTCGCAACGGCTTCTTGATATTCCGGTTTCATTGCTTCAACTACGATTTCGGGCACTTGATAAACCATCATCGAATCGCGCTGGGTGTCACGGTATCTGCGAAGTGCATCTGCTGCTTTTTGATACCCCGCGAGTCCAATATCGGCAAGGTCTTTCAGCCCTTGGTTGTTTCCGGTATTGGCAAGAAGAATTCCTCGTGCATATTTGGCTTCATCATAGTTGGGGTCGAGGTTGATGGCATTGTCAAAATCCAAAATCGCATCATTATACTTTTTATAGTATTGCTTGATCAGTGCTCTTTGAAAATAGGCTTCCGGTGAAGGTTCAATCACTATTGATTCAGAGAGATCCATCACTGCCGGTTCGGGCTTTTGGATTTGATAATAACAGTAACCGCGGTTGTAAAGCGCTTTGGGATGTTGTGGTCTTAATTTCAAAAACTCGGTAAAATCAGCAATGGCTAATTCATATTCTTTCAGAACGATTCGGTTTAGACCGCGTTCATACAAGTAGTTTGAATTATTCGGAGCCATAGCAACGGCTTGGTTCAATTCAATCTGTGCTTCGATATAACTGCCTACCACTTTGTAACAAAGTGCTCGTTGAAAAAATGGTTCAGCACTATCGGGATATATTTTTATAACAGTGGAAAAATCATACAACGAACCTAAGGAATCAAGGATCATTCGACGCGCTTCCCCTCGTTTCATAAGGGCTTGATAGTTTTTTGGATCTTGTTGTAAAACCGTAGTAAAATCCAAAATCGCTTGTTTATTTGCGCCCGAATTTAGCCTTACAATACCCAACTTTAACAAACTATCTGTTGGAACAGAGGTTGATTGCGCTTTTACCACAGAAAATGAAAAAACCAAAACGAAAACCCAATACGCTCTTCTCATAAGTTTTGTAACCAATGGTGAATTAATCGACAAATTCTCAATATTTTTTATGAAAATAGTTAATTCAAACCGAAATTAATCGATGTTCGATAGACTTGTGGTCAATGATAATGTAAAAAGTAAGCAATAAGTTTGCTAAAATCGAATTTCAAAATTAACGAAACATTGAAGAAGGCGGGTCGAGTTTCAATCATAGGTGTGAAGAATTCCTCAAAGCTTAGAAGTTAGCGTTTCCAAGCCAACAAGTCAACTTGAGAAAGCTAGGAAGTCAACGCAAGAAAGCCAACATCTCATTTTGACTAAGCCAACAAGTTTTCATCGCCAAGCCATTAGGGGAAATCTTCTCCAAGCCTATAGAGGTCGTGGTTTCTTTCAATATTGAGGAAAACCGCTCGATTTATTCATTTCCAGTATCTAAATGCCGGAAATTGCATTAAGATAAGAAATTTAATTAAGATGGAAATCGAATCGTTGTAAAAATCTTCGATTATAATATTTAAAAGACAAAATCAAATAGAAAAAGAACATTACCCCGCTACGAGGTAACAAGTGGATAAATATGAAATCTCAAGCGAAAATAAAAAATAAATCACTTGAATTGAATTTTTTTATGCAAGTGAAATAAATTTATCGGATGAATATAACTTAATATAAAAGGTTAGAAACATATCATAATCAGGTTCAAAAAAAACTCCCATTAGGTGTCGATACATTACTGAAATAATATAGAATCAAAATTAACTACTTCAGTGAAGAGAAACTTATAGTGAAGGAAACGAATGCGTTGTGATTTTATGATTGAAATGAAATCGAATTCAAAAATTTGAATCTTCTGGTATCAAACTTTTCATTTGAAAATGAATACTAGATTTGACATTACTGCAATTCAGTTTCAAAAAAATAATAAAACATAAAAAATTATACTAAATTTCGATTATGGCTTTCACTAAAAAAAATAATTTGAGAAAATTTATTGGAATACAATATCAATAAAATAGAGATAAAGCATAAAAATAATTCAACAAATAGGAAATTTTGAACATTTCCTTTATCAATTTTATCAAATTCAACACTAAAGTTTAACATCAATATTGTCAGGACAGACGTTGACAATACAAGTGACCAAAAAATATAATAAATATATTTTGTAAATCGATGCCTCACTAAGAAAAAATAAATCACAAATAAAGAGAAAAAACACACAGCCAATCGCAGCAAGGCAATAATCATAATAGAAATCACTTGAAAATCTATACTACCTCGATTAAATTTATTTTGAATGGATTGAACAGATTCATCTCCAAGTCCAACAATTAAGTACGCGATATAATTTATAAAATTTAAACCGATAGCCAGCAAAGATAGAATCAAGAGTAATAAAAGTGGTGTTGAAATGCTTTTTGAATTATAATAAAGTTCTGTGGCTTTTCTTAAATCATTAATTCCATTTTTATTTTTTATAAATTCGATATGGTATTGATCAGGCTTTAAATCGTTTTTTTCTCTAATTAAATAGAAAATTAGCGATAATGCACTAAGGGGAAATATAAAAATTAATGCAAACATCAAAAACTCTTGAAATCTATTTAATCCATCTTGAGTGGAATCTGAAAATTTTATATTTCTTTGGAATTTATATGAAGTAACATTATTAATCTTCTCAACGTCCCTTCTAAACTCTAAAAATGACTCAGGCTGTACAAAGTCTGACTTGGTATGAAATTCATAAAAAATGTTCATTTTATTACCATAAAAATTCACTGATTGATTAAATAAAATATGAGGGCTATTGATTTTTATAGAATTATTTATAAAATAATAAACAGGAAAGTTAATGTTTATCGAATAAATAATTTTAGAAGGATACTCAAGTCGAAAGGGCATTTTTCTTTTTCCGCTATGAATTTTAGGGATATATGAAATCAAACTTGATGCAGCAATTTGTGCAATATCCTCATTTTCAGCATCATTAAATACACTCTCTTTATCAACTAAATAAACCTCATTAACTGTAATTATATTATCTTCTTCATTATCTGTTATCTCAACCTCGTCAATTAATTCTACTCCTTCATAGTATCTTTCATAAAAGGCTTCGTACTCCTTCTTTATTTCACTTTTTTCAAAAGATTGAAAATATCGTCTTGTATTTCTTGCATTTTGACCAAAAAACTGTGTATTGACAGCAAGATTTAGTTTATCCGGGTTATTTTCATTTAATGACCAGTTCTCTGTAACAACAACTTTAGTACCCCGAGAACCATTATCATTAATAAAAGTAAGTCCTTTAGAACTATCACCTAGAACTAATGCGTAACCATAAGGAGGATTTTCTCGATTCCAAAGTGCCCCTCTCTGTAATGTCATTGTTGCATCTATCCAATATTTTGAGCCATCAAACTCTAAAAGGCAAATTGCATGATTAAAAAGTGTTGATGAAGGCAAGTATTCATTTAACTTAATACCATTATAAGTATTCACAAAAGCTGGGTATGCTTTATGACCCAATAAATTCAACAACTCTACTAACAGTAAAGACTTATCTTTACAATCACCATATCGATTAGTTATTGTTTTCTCCGGCTCTTGCGGTTTGTGAGAATTCTCTCCAATTTCAATTCCAAGATAGCGGATATCGTCTTGAACAAATCGTATTACTTCTAAAATCTGCTTTTCAGGAGCATTAAATTTTTGTTTAATCTCATTTACTTTTTTTACTAAATTTGTGTTAGAATATGGAATACGATAAATACCGGTTGCCCAATCTAAAACATCTGACCAAGAACTGAACTCAGAAAAGTAAATATTTCCATAAGGTGTGAACCAATCTGGAGTATTTTCCTCCTCTTCAATTTGTGGAATGTTAACTCCTATCCACTCTTTTTCAAATAAATTCCCATTAAGAGAAACAGTTTCTTTATATTGTTCAGCATTTTTAATTTCATATTTTATAGCTCTATTTTTATCGTACAGAATTCTTAAATAATTCTTTATTAGAAATCTGGAAAAAGTAAGAGGGTAACTGTCTGAATATTTTCCTTTAAATATTGGATTTCTACCTTTAATCGTAAAAGAATAATCTAATATATCTCCAACTTGTATATCTTCTAAAACTGCGGATGCCGTTTTTTCGCCATCATATATATTATCACTTAAGTTTTGTTCCCTTCGAAATATCTCAATTTTTTTCTTATTATATTTATTTATTTTTTTTCCATTACGGTAAACATCAATATTATGAATTATTAGTGTTTGATATGATTCACTAAAACTAAAGCTTATTTGAGCATTATCTTTTAATGCTGTTTGTTTATTGACTTTTGAAGCGTAATGAAAGTACTCCTCTTCTGTTTCTACATTTACCTGAACATCTCTTAATAAATAAATTGTCTCGCTCTTATAGTTAGACAAATCTTCTTTAGAAAATTCAATATCTTTTACCCAAAAAGGTTTTTTATGCTGATATACTTTCCCATCTATGAATGTTTGAGAATGTAAACTTTCGCAATAAAAAAATCCTGAGATAAGCCAAAAGAGAAATTTGATTTGATAATTTTTGGTGTTATTCATAAGGAAGTTCACAAGTGCGAGTTATGAGGTTTTGATTGGCTAATATGAAAACTTCTTATTTTAATAAATTTCCTTAAAAGAAAAAAGCCTGAATTGCTTCAGGCTATCATTTTGGTTCGAAAGGAGTTCTACCAACAATCATTAGAATTTTTCATTTATGAAAGCATTCTTAAAACTCTATCATTCATAACTTACTTCAGATTAAAATCATTTTACAAGTGACTCCGCATATTGTAATTCATACAGTTTGTGGTAAAGTCCACGCTCTTTCAAAAGTTCTTGGTGATTGCCCATCTCTCGAATTTCCCCTTTATGCATCACAATGATTTTATCGGCGTGCTGTATCGTTGAAAGACGATGGGCAATAATGATTGCTGTTTTGCCTTTCATCAATTCTTCGAGCGCGTGTTCAATCATAGCTTCAGTTTCATTGTCAACACTGCTTGTTGCTTCGTCAAGCACAATAATTTTTGGATCATAAACCATCGCCCGAGCAAAAGAAATGAGTTGTCTTTGCCCTGTAGAAAGCGCACCGCCTCTCTCTTGAACATTATAATCATAACCGCCGGGCAATTGTGAAATAAATTGATGCGCTCCGATGAGTTTTGTAGCCTCAAGCATTTTTTCAACTGAAATGGAGGGATCACCTAAGGTAATATTCTCCCGAATCGTGCCTGAAAAGAGAAATACATCTTGGAGCACCACACCAAAATTTCTCCGAACATCTCGCTCTCTTAATTCCTTAAGATTGATTCCGTCGATTAAAATGTCTCCTTTTTGATACTCATAAAATTTTGAAAGGAGGCTGATGATCGTCGATTTTCCGCTGCCCGTTGCGCCAACCAGCGCAATTTTCTCTCCCGCCTTGGCTTCAAATGAAATGTTTTTCAGTACCCAATTCTCATCGATGTACGCAAACGAAACGCCTCTGAATTCAATGTTCCCTTTTACTTTTTCTAAGCTTTTCGGATGCTCGGGTTCAGGAATAAAAATCTTTTGATCTAAAAGTTGGAAGATGCGCTCTGCACTGGTAATGGCAGTTTGCATGATGTTGTATTTATCCGAGAGATCTTGGAGCGGGCGAAAGAAGAGAGCAATGTACTGAACAAATGAAATCACAATGCCCAAAGAAATCGTATGATCGATAACACGGCCACCGGCATGCCACAGGATAAGTCCTAAAGCGATAGCACTTAGCATTTCAATAGAAGGATAAAAGACCGAGTAATAAAAAACGGAGCGAATATTGGCATCGCGATGAGCACCGTTAATTTCACGATGCTTTTCATTTTCGCGATCTTCACGATTAAATAGCTGAACCGTTGCTATTCCAGTGATATGCTCTTGCAAAAATGAACTTAGGCGCGCAATTTCAGTTCGAACATCTTGATAGGCCACTCTGACTTTTTTCTTAAATATCATTGTCGCCCAAAACATGATGGGCAAAACACTCATTGTAACAAGCGTGAGTTTCCAATCCAAAATCACCATCATAATCACGATAAAGGTGAGTTGAAAAAGATCGCCAAAAAGCGAAACCAACCCGCTTGAAAGCATTTCGTTGAGCGTTTCAACATCACCCGTTGCGCGTGTCATTAAGCGGCCAATCGGGTTGCGATCAAAAAATTTTAGCGAAAGCCGTTGCAAATGCTTGAAAATATCCATTCGAATGGCCATCACCGCTTTTTGACCTAAAAGCTGCGTGAAATATGAATTGGCGAATTGTGCGATTGACTCAGCAAATATGATTCCCAATAAAACAAGAGCCATCGTCCAAAGCCCATCAATATTGCCTTTTGCGATATGCTCATCCACCGCAACTTTGGTGATATAAGGGCGAAGTGGAGAAAGCAACGACACCGTAATGGTTAAGCCAACCGTAAGAAAAAAGAGGTTTTTATTCGGAGAAACATACGCGAAAAGCCTACGCAACAAAATTCCATCAAACGCTTTTCCTGAAACTTTATCCGGTGCAGGGTTTTGATTTTGTTTTGCACCAAAATCCTGCTCCATCTTAAATCCTTTTGGATTTTCAGAGGATTTAGTTGAAGTGGGTTTCATTGATTTACTTTGACTCAGTTTAGAATCGCTGCTTGTAGAACTTTGCATTCAAAAATTATTTGTTTTAACACATAACCCTTCTGAAACACATTTTCATTTTGAAACGTGCTGAATTGAACAGTGATTTTACTGACTTGTCACTTGCCGTGCAAGCAAAGCCTCTTCATAAGTATCAACACCACTCAGCAACGCTGTTGGAGCGATTCTCTTCACAAGGCCTTGTAAGACTTTTTGCGGGCCGACCTCAACAAATTCTTTCCCACCGTGTTGAACAATATGAGCGATCGATTGCTGCCACAAAACCGGGCTGGTAAGTTGGAGCAGCAGATTTTCACGAATTACATCACCGTGGTGAGCCGGTAACGCGTTCACATTCATACAAATTGGAATTTTTGAATCCTGTATGAAAACTGAATCTAACGCAGCTTTCAATTCCGCTTCGGCTCGGTGCATCAAGGGCGAGTGGAATGCACCCGAAACGGTCAGCTCTTTGGCCAGCTTCGCCCCCATCGGCTTTGCCACTTCAAGTGCTTTTTTGATGGCATTCACCTCACCTGAAAGCACCACTTGACCCGGGCTGTTAAAATTAGCCGCTTGGATCACCCCAACTGTATTGGCTTCGGCTAAAAGTGCTTCAAGTTTTTCTTCTGAAAGACCAACAACGGCACACATCGAACCCGGCATTTTCTCTCCCGCGTCTTGCATTAATTCCCCACGCTTTTGAACCACAAGCAGAGCATCTTTAAAAGACATTGCTCCTGAAACGCAAACAGCCGTGTATTCACCCAAGCTATGACCTGCAACAACGGTGACATCACTCAAATCCACAAATTTTGAAGCAACATAACTGTGCAAAAAAATAGCAGGCTGTGTGTATTTGGTTTGTCTAAGGGTTTCTTCGTCACCATCAAACATGATGCCGGAAAGATTATACTGCAAAACATCACATGCTTCTTCAAAAATTCTGCGGGACTCTGCGTCTCGTTCAAAAAAATCTTTGCCCATCCCTTTATACTGTGAACCTTGCCCCGGAAAAATCAGCGCTTTCATGTTGGTTTTTTTGTTTGAACTTATTGTTGTTTCAATCTTATGAAAAAATTATTGCCACTTCACATAAACCCCGCCCCAAGTGTAACCGGCGCCGTAGCTAACGAAGATAAGGTTATCACCTCGCTTGAGTTTTCCCTGCTCGTCAAGTTCTGCGAGGCAAAGCGGAATGGTTGCAGCGGTAGTATTACCATACTTTTGAATGTTGATTCCCACCTTCTCAAGCCCAATACCCATTCGCTCTGCGGTGGCTGAAATAATTCGAAGATTGGCTTGATGAGGAACGAGATATGAAATGTCTTCGGCTTTCAGGTGATTGCGCTGCATCATTTCAAAGGCAGTATCAGCCATTCCCGTTACAGCAGATTTGAACACCGCTTTCCCATCTTGATAGAGGTAGTGCATTTGATTATCGATGGTTTCGTGAGACGAGGGATTTAAGCTTCCGCCCCCTTTCATATATAAATGCTCCTGTCCTGCCCCATCGGAATAAAGTCGCGCATCCAAAATACCATAGCCCTCTTCAGCCGGTTCGAGTAAAACGCCGGCAGCGCCGTCACCAAAAAGGATGCAACTATTTCGATCTTTGTAGTTGATGATTGATGACATTTTATCTCCACCTATCACTAAAACTTTTTGATGCATTCCGGATTCGATAAACTGCGCACCCACAGTAACGGCATAGGTAAACCCGGAGCAAGCGGCTGAGAGGTCAAAACCCCACGCTTTCTTTGCACCAATCATGTCTTGAACCAAGCATGCGGTAGCGGGGAAAAACATATCAGGAGTGACCGTTGCGACAATAATTAAATCAATATCCATCGGGTTCATTCCCTTCTTTTGCAAAATGCTTTTCGAAACTTCAGCGCACATATAAGCCGTGGCTTTGGTTTTATCCTTCAATATTCTGCGTTCGGAAATGCCGGTTCGGGTTAAAATCCATTCATCATTGGTATCAAGGTATGATTCAAAGAATTTGTTGTCTAAAATATCGGGAGGAAGATATTTGCCCGTAGCAGTAATCGCCGCTTTTTGACGCGACAAAGTAGTTGATGCCATTGAAAAATTGAATAATTGTAGAATAGTCTAAAATATGAAAAGAAGGGCAATTAAACTTGCTTTTTGTTCCCCGTGAAACGCGAAAATCAAGAGAATTTCGCTCAATTCAAGGCTTTTTTTTCACTTCTTGCACTTCTGAGAGAAGGGTTCCGTCACTGAGTTCAATTTCAAGAAGATCTTTTAGCGTAGCATCGTCACACTTTCGGAGAATTGTATTCTTCTTGCGAATAAGTGCGTAACCCCTTCGAAGCACTTTTTCTGGCGAAAGCGCTTCTAATTCAGAAAGGGTTGCCTTGAGCAATGCTTTTGATTCATTGAATTTATTTTGAAGTGCACGGTCGTTACTATCAATGGTATAATCAAGGGTTTGAAGCCATTTGTTTAAGTCGGTTTGAGGGCGATTAAACCCATAACTGCTCACCACGCCGATCACTTCTGAGGCGCGATGTCGCCACTCTGCTCGCAAGTGTTGGTGAGACTTAGCAAGGAGTTGAATCATTCCGCTCACAAGTTCAGATGAACTCGGAGAAAGCATTTCTGCCGCCATTGAGGGCGTTCCTGCACGAACATCTGCAACATAGTCGGCAATCGTATAATCGGTTTGATGACCCACGGCGCTGACAATGGGAAGGTTTGATTCAAAAATGGCACGAGCGACGCGCTCTTCATTAAACGCCCATAAATCCTCTAAGGAGCCGCCGCCACGCCCAACAATCAAGGCATCAGGGCGATTTTCCTTTAACCCGTTGAAGTATCGTATGGCACGAGCGATTTCATCTGCTGCTTCTTCACCCTGAACGCGAACCGGGGCAAGCACCAAATCGCAACCGGGGTAACGACGGGAAAACACATTGCAGATATCTTCAATCACGGCTCCGGTTGGTGAGGTCACTATCCCAATTCGTGAGGGCAACTGCGGGAGTGTTTTTTTTCGAGTCACATCAAATAGGCCTTCTTTTTCTAATCGTTCAAATAGCTTTTGAAATTCCCTTTGAAGAAACCCTTCGCCTACGGGTCGAAGCCCGCTGCATATCATTTGATACTTTCCGTGCGGGGCATAAATTTCAATTTTACCCGCTGCAACAACCTCAAGCCCATCTTCAAGGCTTTCTTTTATTTCTTTGGGGAGGGCCGCAAAGCCACTTCGCCACATCACCGCCGGGATTTGTGCGCCTTCATCTTTCAAGGTAAAATAGAGATGACCCGATGACGCAAGTTTAAAATTTGAAATTTCGCCGCGAACTCGAACACTTGAATAATTTGCCTCCAAGAGCTCTTTCATGCTCATTGTCAGTTCGGTGACCGAAAGAGATTCAGGGCTGTTTTTTTTCGAAATTGACGCCATTGATTTGGAAAATGCTGAAGTTGTATGACGATGAAAATCATAAAAAAATGTAGATTCATTGCCTCAAAACAAATTAAGATAAGTTGATTTCACTTGTTATAAGAAATAAACCGATAAGAAATGGACTTTCTTTCTGATTTTTTTCGAAGACTTTCGCAAAGACTTGATTTCATCGTTTTAGTTTCCGCTATTGTGCTCATTTCATTTGGCTTACTTGCCGTTTATAGTGCAAGCAACGGCGTTGGAACCATAACGATTTTCAAAAGACAAATGATGTGGGTTGGGTTCGGGACTTTAGCAATCTTCATTATGTATTTCCTTCCATATCGGCTCTTTCAGGATTGGGCTTATTTGGTTTACGGTCTTTCACTTGTAGGATTGCTCGTTGTTTTGATTTTAGGGCGAAAAATTGCAGGCTCTGTTAGTTGGGTTTCGATTGGTATAGGAAACTTTCAACCCTCTGAACTAACGAAATTCACCACGATTGCTGCTTTGGCAAAATTTCTCTCTCACCGCGATACCGATATCACTCGCCCGAAAGATTTTATCATTGCAATGGTTATCGTTTTTCTTCCCGTTTCACTTATCATGCTTCAACCTGATACGGGAACAGCACTCACCTATCTAACTTTTATTGTTCCGCTCATTGTGCTTGCGGGATTTGACTTTTACTACATCATGATTTTGGCTGTGCCCGCGATTTTAACCCTCGTTGGTTTCGTGAATTTTTGGGGAGCGATTGTGATTGCAATCGCGATTTTGTTGGTTCTTTTATCTCTTAGAAGGAATATTGTGCTTTCAACCCTTTCGCCACTTTTAGGATTGGGGGCCAGTTTTGCCGCCAATTATATGGCCAATCGCGTTTTAAAGCCACACCAATTAAAGCGAATTCAAACCTTTCTTGACCCACTCTCAGACCCTCAAGGCGCCGGATATAATGCCTTGCAAGCAAAAGTTGCAATTGGTAGTGGTGGATTCTTTGGGAAAGGATTTTTGGAAGGAACTCAAACGCAATTGAAATTTATTCCTGCACAATGGACTGATTTTATTTTTTGTGTTATTGGCGAAGAACTCGGTTTTTTGGGGGCATCGGTTCTTCTTCTTACCTATATGCTGCTCTTGATGCGGGTGGTTCGAATCACACAGTTGATTAAAAATCGATTTTCAATTATGGTTCTCGCGGGAATTGTCTCATTATTTTTAGGGCATATCATCGTCAATGTTGGAATGACAATTGGTCTCGTGCCGGTGATTGGAATTCCGCTTCCGTTTTTGTCTTACGGCGGGTCTTCTCTCTTTGCAAATATGATTGCGATTGGACTGATATTGAATATTTATAAAAACAGACGAGATTTATCTTTTTCCGCATAAGGTATGCTTTGTTTAAAATAGAAAAGCGGGTCATTTACCCGCCTTTCTATTGATTTGAAATTCAACTGAAAACAGTGAAAGATTATCCGTCTGCCTTCATCTTCGCCACGATTTCGCTAAGTTTGGAATCAACTTCAGAATAAGGAAGTTGGCAAGTGCCTGCACCGCGATGTCCACCGCCGCCATATTTGGCCATTAATGCCCCAACATCTGTTTTTGATGTGCGGTTAAAGATACTGTGTCCTAACGCCAATGAGCAGAATTCACCTTTTCTTCCATCCATTACTCGAACTGAAATGTTGGTTTTAGGGAAAAGAGTGTAAATAAGGAATCGATTTCCGATTGGTGTTTCTACGCCACGAAAATCTGTAATCACAACATTGCCTTCAACTCTGGAGTGTTTTTCAAGCTCGGTTCTGAAATTCTTTTCGTCTTGTGTATAACGATCAACACGGCTTTTGACATCAGGAAGGGCAAGAAGTGCTTCAGGATTGTGAAGATATTCGGGAATCCAATCAATCAATTTAAACATCAATTCTCGGTTTGAAACGGCATAGTCATGCTGTTTTCCTAAGCCGGTACGTGGATCCATTAAGTAAGAAAGTAAAATCCATCCTTTCGGTGTCAGCACATCTTCGGGCGTAAGATTCGCGGAATCGGCTTTATCGACATCCACCAAAATTTTATCATACTTCTTGAATTTTTCTGCATGACCTTGCTGCACATAATAATTGTAAACAACGCGAGCAGCCGAGGGAGCAACTTCATAACGCCCTTTGAAACTCACTTCTTCAAGATCGAAGCGGCTGCTTTCGCTTGAGTGATGATCAAACCATAGACCCGCATTGGAGTTAAATGGAAGATTGGTGATTACATCTTTTTCAGTGACGGTTACTTTTCCATCCTGCATGTCTTTAGGGTGATGAAATTCGACTGAATCAAGTTGAATCACTTCTTTAAGTAAAACGGCACACATTAAGCCGTCAAAGTCTGAACGGGTCAAAAGTCTCATGTTGTATCTCCGATTAGGTTTATTAAAAAAAGCAGGGTAATCCTTGCTCGGCTTAGGCAGCAATAATATCACAACCCGCAAAGAGTCACACTATACGATAAATTACAATCTCTTTCTGATAGCGGCAAATCGTAATTTATTCTACAAGCTCTTTCACTAAAGAACTTTTACATCAATAAATCTACACTTTCATTAACTTTATACAAGAAGCCTTTGTTGTTGGATAGAGAACTTTTTCAAAGGCGATGTTCCGTACTACGATTTATGCACTTTTGCGCTAGACC
Organism: Chloroherpetonaceae bacterium; assembly: GCA_033763895.1. Lineage (NCBI taxonomy): Bacteria > Pseudomonadati > Chlorobiota > Chlorobiia > Chlorobiales > Chloroherpetonaceae > Chloroherpetonaceae bacterium. Next base: position 108,467 of record JANRJQ010000007.1, read on the forward strand.
AAAACCGAGGAGACATTATGTCTAATTCTAACATGTTTGCAGAGCAAGCAGCAAATAACAGCCCAAAGCTTTGGGTTACGGTATCATTTTTTTGGGGTACTGTTTTTTATATTACTTCAATTTATGCCCTAAGTTTACTTCCGTCCTACTTTTCATTTATGCCGGTTTTTGAACCATCATTCATTGAATCCTTAAAAGCCTATCCAATCTATGCGGTTTTTCTTTTCGCCGTTGCCTTCGGTGGTTATGGATTTAATCGGCTATATGACCCAACTGGTGAAAAAAGAAAGAAAAGGCAAGATAAGGTTTCAAAGGGTACAACGGAAACCATCTTTGTTTCATTAGCCGGAAGTATCGCCACAAGTTTCTTTTTTACTTTTCTTGTTGCGCTTGCATTCATCATAAGCAATTCATTTTTCGAAATGAATTTTAACTTTACTTTTCAACAGGTTTTTTTTGCTTCATTGGGTAATATAGCCGCGGGTTTAATTGGCTCGCTTCTTGTTGGGGTTGTATTTCTTGTCCTTAAATTGATGGGTAAATTTCCATCTTCTCAATTTTCTTCTTAAAATATTTAATCAAATCGCAGTTCGTATAAAATGGGTTACGCATTATTTTTTGGGATTATCGCATTAATTATTGGCTTTTTAGGTAGTGGCTTTAATCCGGGGTTTCAACGGTATTCGACCGTTTTCAAGTTTGCAGGTTTTGTGCTTGTGGCACTTTCGATAGTACTTTCTTCGTTTATCATTATTTCGCCAACAACAGCGGGTGTTCAAGTTTTTTTGGGGCGAATCAAAGAAACGGTTCTAACTGAAGGACCGAATTTTGTGGTGCCTTTCACAAAGATTGATGAATTCGATTTAAAGACACGCAAAATTACCTTTTCTTCGAGTGAAAATGATGAAAATGGAAATAACGGTGGTGCCATTGAAGTACTCTCTAAAGATGGGCTTTCTGTGTTGATAGATTTAACACTCAACTACAAGCTCGACCCGTCTCAAGTTGTAAAAATTCGTAAAGAGCTCGGCGCCGGTGCCGCTTATGTGGATGTTATTGTTACACCAACGGCTCGCACGCGAATTCGGGAAAATGCTGCCAATTATTTTGCCGTTGAGTTATACTCCGATAAGCGTGAGATTTTTCAATCGACCATCTTCGAAGGGATTCGCAAAGACTTTGAACGACGCGGCATTATTTTGGAAGAGCTCCTCGTACGAAATATTTCTTTACCTCGATCTGTGAGAGAAGCAATTGAAGCGAAAATCAATGCGGAGCAAGATGCTCAAAAAATGCAATTTGTTTTACAACGCGAGCAGCAGGAGGCCGAGCGTAAACGTGTAGAAGCGCAAGGGATTGCCGACTATCAACGCATTATTAGCAGCACCTTAAATGATCGTCAATTGCAATATGAACAAATTAAAGCGATGCAAGAGCTTGTGAAATCGCCGAATTCTAAAGTGATTTTTATGGGCGGTAAAACCAGCGGCGCATCAGTTCTGATTGGAGATAAGTAGGGTATTGTTTCTTCATAGGATAGCCTCCGATTTCGGGGGCTTTTTTATTTTAACTCCCATTTTATAACTCAAGTTCTTTTCCTTCAAACCTTAGCCATTTTCTTCTTCGTTGATAATCTGGAAGGATTTTTTCTACTTCCGCCCAAAAAGCCTTTGAATGATTGGCTTGCCGGAGATGCGCAAGTTCATGAACAACGATATAATCTAAAAGAGAAATCGGTAACATTGCCACGCGCAAGTTGTAGCGAATGGACCGGATATGAGGCGAGCAACTTCCCCACCGTGATTTCTGATCACCAATGGTAACCTTTGAAAAGTAAAGATTCATTTTTGCCGCAAAATCTTTGGTTCGCTTCGCTAAAATCTTTGCTGCTTTTGTAGCAAGCCATTCCTTAAGGCTTTGTTTGATTCTTCTTACCCTTACTTCTTTTGTCAGACCCGACTTGACTGAAACCACCAACCTTTTTCCTTTAATGGCGGTTACCGCTTTATCGTTTGGGATTATTTTTTCATCACGTTCTACCACGGTTAGGATGTAGTCGATTCCAAGAAATGAAATTGTATTCTCATAGTCAAAGTCAGTGACTTTAGACCTATATGTTCGGGAAGCCACTTTTTTCCAACTGCTCTGAAGCCATTCAAAGCGAGCCCGAAGCATCGCTTCAATTTCATTGTTAGTCGCTTGAATTGGCGCTTGAACTGAAACGGCATAGGGCTTTTCGACTCTGAAATTGACGGTGCGCTGCCTTTTTGGAGAAAAATTGACATAGACACCAATAGAAATGCCACCTTGCTTGTAAACAAAGGTGGCATCTTGGTGAAATTGAATTTCAGAGAAATTTTCTGTGTCAAAAAGCGACAGTTGTGAATGCGGAATGAACAAGTGACTAACGGTATTCATAAAAGTTGGTTCTCTCAAAAATTAATGAAGAACCTTAAATGAAACAAGCCTATCCTCGTTTTACTTCAGATTCATAACTGACTTCGCAGCCTGCTTTTTTAAGTGTACCCGAAACGCTGCAATACTTGGTCATTGAAAGTTCAACGGCGCGTTCTAAATCGGCAAGTTCGGCGTCAGGGCTGGTGAGGATATACCGAAGTTTGATCTTCGTAAATACTTTCGGATGTTCCTCCGATCGCTCGGCTTCGGATTCGATTTTTAAATCAGTGATGTGCTTTCGCTTTTTTTCAATAATTGAAATCACATCCACCATCGAACAAGCCGCGGCAGCTTGAAGAAAGATTTCCATTGGCGTGGCGATATTGCCGCTTCCGCCGTGGTCGGGTGCAGGTTCAAAGAGGGTTTCGTTTCCACTTTCATTGACACCGCGCATTGGATATTTGCCGTTAAAAGATACAGTGGCTTTCATTGTGATTGTGATTTGATTAATTAAATAGTTTAGTGAACGGGATGTTTGACTTTGGTTGCTTCACGTCCTTTTTCGGGTATTGGGTCTTTAATAAATCCATACACCTGTCGCCCTTCATGATCTTCGGGCAAATACTCCGTAATCGGAAGCCCATCTTGATTGACAAATAAAAGACAGTGGCAATATTTATAGAGTTTCATTTCATTGCAGGCGCAAATCCACTCACGCTTTTCGGCTTCTGCCTTTTTATCGGGGTAGAAATTACACGGGCATAGCGGCTTGCCGAGTTCATCGACATGCTGGGCTAATCCGTTCACGACAACTTCTGTGATGGATTTATCTGGGTGTGGAAAAGTGCCTGACTTTGCCCAATAATGTTCGACATATTTCCACATTTTTTTGAGCGATGTCTCGCTGGGTTGAACTGCCATAAAAATTTTAGGAATTCGATTAGTGTCAATTCGAAATTGATTGTTGAATCATTGTTTCCAACTCATCTTTGGTTGCAGTTCCGATGCGAACCTCAATAATTTTACCGGTTTTATTGATGACAAAAGATGTGGGTATTCCCCGCATGCCGCCTTTAAGCAATCGGCTGTAGTTCTGCCCGATTCCATTATCCATCGCAATGGGATAGTTTATCCCATCTTGCTGAATGTAATAATTAACTTTTTCTTCGGTGTCATTGACTGCAAGCCCAATAAAGGTAAAATCGTTCTGATACTTTTTCTGCAGTTCAATCATTGCCGGAATTTCAGCTTTGCAAGGCCCGCACCACGTTGCCCAAAAGTTGACGATAACCCCTTTACCTTTGAGGGCATCAAGATCGATTGATTCCCCATTCACACCGACAAGGTGAAACCGCGGTGCTTCACCAAACGACCCTGATTCTGGGGATGGGGAAGACATTGAGCCAAGAATGAGTTTTGAAACTAAAAGGCCAAGAATAACCGCAATGCCAAGCGGTAAAATCCACGATGTAATTTTTTTCATGATTGTATCGTTTTTGATTCCCATCCAAATAAAGCACCCATCGTAGCGCCATATCCGGTGCTTATAAACGGGTCGCTCGTAATTGGGCATGTACCGCTTACGCAACCGATAAAGTAATAGCACGCAAAGCACGCACTTGCTCCAAGCAAACTGAAACCAATCAACTTCCAATATTTCATTGCAAAAGTGAACATTATCCTAAAATGATTTTTCTCTCCAATAATTCCTTTTCGATGATTTCCTTCAACGCATTTTTTGGCAAAGCGCCGGCTGCCATTTTCGGTTGACCGTTCATCGGCACAAATAGAAGTGAAGGAATCGAGCGGATGCCGAACATTGCGGCAAGATCTTGCTCCGATTCCGTATCAACTTTATAGACATTGATTTGATCTTTGTACTCTTCCGAAAGCTCTTCGAGCACCGGCGCAATCATGCGGCAAGGGCCACACCACGCTGCCCAAAAATCAATGAGGCAAGGTTTATCGCCTTCAAATTTCCATTCTTGATTGGCTTCAAAGTTGAAGACTTTTGATTTGAAGGAGTCTAATGTCAATGCTGTTGTCATAAATCTAAATTTTAAATTAAAACACAAAGGTAATGAACTTAAACCACTCGGAAATTTTGATTAGCACAATGAAAACTAAAAGCGTTGAAATGATAGAATTTCATCCGATGGTTTTTGAAAAGCCAAAGTTTATTCGACTTTGCCTAAGGCACAACTGACATAAGACTTAGCTTTGTGCAACAAGTCGTTATGGCCTTTTTCGGGGTAACCGAGTTTACGTAAGAGATAAATAACTTCGTCTCTCTTGAACTCACCCTCAACTTTAACTTCATCGCGCTCCTGATCAATTTCTACTCCTGAAACGCCACTCAATCTGAGTAAGGAACGGCGGATAGTATTCATACACCCGCCGCATTTGATATTTTCAACTGCAATTACTTCGCTCATTGTTACTTCTCTTCTTTATTCGTTGAAATATTGAATGGAATGTAAAGAGGGCAACTCCCCATCAAGCTTGTTGCAATGAAAACTCCTGCAAATACAAGCAAAATGATAGCTGCAGTACCAGTTATTGTCCCTGCGAAATACAAGGCAATTACAACGAGGGCAAGCGCAACACGTGCCACTTTATCAATTAAACCCATATTCTTTGGCATACTTTTGATATTTAATTTTGAACAAATTGATTGACATTTTGCCAAGTGCCGCCGTTGATTACATTATTAAAACCGTTTTGCTCTAAAAACGACTTGGCTTGACCGCTACGATTTCCACTTCTACAAAAAACCACGATTTGATTTTTTTCCTTGAACTTCTTCAAATTGCTCGGCAATGTATCCAACGGAATATTGACTGAGCCTTTGACATGACCTTCTGAAAACTCAGCAGGTGTACGCACATCAACCAAAAATGCGCCGCTTTTTACCGCTGTTTCAAGTGCTGTATTGTTTGATTCACCAACTAAGTTTTTGAAAAAATCGAACATTGTTCTCTCCTTCGATTGATTGATTTATGAAAGTTTAACTTTGCTTTGACACACATAATCGGTTCGTTTCACGGCGGTTTTTGCAATTGCATTAAATCCACCTTCAACCTCCGAAAAATTACGATAGCCACGAGAAAGCAAGATTGAAGCTGCAATCATGCTTCGATACCCGCCGGCACAATGAATGTAGAAATGTTCATTGGGCTGAATATCTTTAACCCAATTATTAATGTATGCTAAAGGTCTGCTGTAAGCCTCACTAACATGCTCTGCAGCATATTCGCTTTCTCTTCGAATGTCCAAAACTTTTGACTCACCTTCTTTGAATTCACGTGAAAATTGCTCAGCACTGATTCGGTGAACTTCATCGAATTCTTTCTCTGCTTCTTTCCACGCAACAATACCGCCCTTTAAGTGACCAATGATGTTATCAAATCCGACACGCGCAAGTCTTGTTGCAACTTCGCTTTCTCTCCCGGGCTCCGTAATGAGCAAAAGCGGCAATTTCACATCCACCAGCATTGTACCTACCCACGGAGCGAAATCGCCATCAATCCCAATATTGATGGAGCGAGGAACAAACCCTTTTGAAAATTCACTCGAGTGCCGTGTATCTAATATCAACGCTTGAAGCGACTCAGCCGCAACTTCAAATTCATTGGGTGTTAAAGCCTTTTCTGCATACGAAATCACACTTTCTATCGAAGCATATCCTTCTTTATTCATCTTTACATTAAACCCGAAGTATTGTGGTGGCGGAAGCAACCCTGCCGTGACTTCTTCAATAAATTCCTTTTCAGTCATGCTGCTTCGCAAAGCATAATTTGTATTCTTTTGAATTCTAATCGTTGAAACCGTTTCGTTGCTCATATTTTTTCCGCATGCACTTCCCGCACCGTGACCGGGATAAACCGTAACATCATCATTCAAAGTCATTAGTTTGGTTCGAAGCGAATGAAAAAGATGCGCGGCAAGTTGCTCTTGGGTAAGCCCTGTGGCTTTTTGAGCAAGATCGGGCCTACCAACATCACCAATAAAAAGTGTATCTCCAGTAAACACTGCTTTCTCTTGACCTTGCTCATCCAAAAGCAAATAGCAAGAGCTTTCCATCGTATGACCCGGTGTGTGTAATACTTTTAATCGAATGTTACCTAATTCGAAAAGTTCACCGTCGGTTGCGCTAACGCAATTGTAACCGCAAGAAGCGTTAGGACCGTAGATGATTTTTGCACCGGTTTTATTTGCAAGATCAACATGACCAGAGACGAAATCCGCATGAAAATGCGTCTCAAAAATATATTTCAATGTCACGCCATCTTTTTGCAATCGTTCAAGGTAAGGAGCCGGGTCGCGAAGCGGATCAATAATAGCTGCTTCATTGCCACTCACAATATAGTAGGCCCCTTGTGCCAAGCATCCGGTGTAAATCTGCTCTATTTTCATAGTTTTGAAATTTATGTTTCCTATTTCTTGACACAATATTACGGCTTCCAAAAAGGCTTTTCAGTTACTTTTGTTACACAAGCCATTTTTTTATAAAAATTCTTTTCCAAGAATAAATGCCCCCATTAGCAGAATAAACCAACCAAAAAGGGGTTTCAATTTTTCCGATTGAATTCGCTTTGAAATGAGGTTTCCGATCAATACACCCAAAGCTGAAAAAGCCAGAATACTGAAAATCAATCCAATAGAGATTCCATCATTTTGACTGTCTTGTACGATTGAGGTTGAAAATCCGATCAAAGAATTCAGTGCAATCACAACAAGTGAAGTTCCAATCGCTTCTTTCATTGTCATTTTGCCAAACGCATATAAAGCTGGGACAATTAAAAATCCCCCACCAACCCCAATAAAGCCGGTAATAAACCCAACACCAACGCCGTATAAGGCAAGCAATGGAAATTCAGGAGATGAATTTTGATGCGTTGATGTTGCTGATTTGCGAATCATCTTTATGGCAGATAGCATCATCAGGATTGCGAAAATCAATAGAAGATACTGCCGCTGCGAAAGTGCAAAGGAATTTGTAATCGTAATAGATTCGGGGAGATTTGGAACAATAAACCAACGAGTTAAAGATACTGTCAGTATTGAAGGCAATCCGAAATACAGCGCCTTTTTTGGGTCAATGAGTTTTTCCTTGAAATAGTGAATACTCCCAAAAGCGCTTGCAAGACCAACGATCAAAAGTGAAAAGGTAATCGCTGGGGCTACTTTGATATGAAAAAGATAAACCAAAACGGGAACAGCAAGCACACTTCCACCGCCACCGAGCAGTCCTAAGAAAAACCCGATGAACACGGCTGCAATAAACCCAAAGACTTCAATTCCAAACTCCATAACGTACTTCACTCAAAATTATTCTTTTATTGCATTAACTCAATGAAAATACCTTAAATGAAACTTGAGTTTTGTAACCAATGTTACATTCGAAGAAGTACTGTAAGCTGAAAAAACTTTGAGGAAGAATTTATCTGTTTTTATATTCTGAGTAATGTATGAAACGAAAGGAATGAGCACTATGCAAGATACCGTCGAAATTCTCTCACAATACGAATTGGAGCGAGGTAAACCAATGCCAAGTAAAAATCACTCTTTAGTCCAAAGTAATTTGCTTTATGCCTTATCTGACTATAGAACAAAGTTCTCAATATTGCCTGAGCTTTCACTTGAGTTTTCTGGTCAAGTGTATGTTCCTGATCTTTGTATATGCGAAAAGATGAAGATTGATTGGCTCAATGATGAAACAAAGCTCACGACTGCACCATTAACGGTTATAGAAATCGCCTCGCCCTCGCAAGGGTATGAAGTATTTGAAGAAAAATTAAAAGGGTACTTTTTGAACGGGGTTAAGTCTTTTTGGCTTGTGAATCCATTTCTTCAATCAATAGCCTTATTCACTCCCAATGAGCAGAAGCCGCAAGTTATCTCTACGGGTTTATTAACCGATGAAGTAACGGGGATTAAAATACCAATTGAAAAAGTATTCGAATAATGTTTTGATTTTATTTTCAACTTTGGGTTATTCTAAACCTTCCCACCAAGGATTAAATTTTTGGTTTTCATTTTCAAGTTCAACAACTTCTCCGATTACAGGCGTGAGAAGTCCGTATGGGGAATTCACGGATAGTTCAGAAATTTTTCTTAGCGGCTCATCCCAATCGTGATCAGAAAGCGCAAATTTGGATGAATGAACGGGCAAAAGTCTTTTTGCTTTGAGGTCTATTGCCGCTTGGAAAGTTTCTTCGGGAGATGTATGAACATATCGCCACATTTTATTGTACTGACCATTTTCTAAAACAGCCAAATCAATTGGGCCAAATTCATTTCCAATTTCTTTAAAGTGGGTATCATAACCACTATCACCTCCAAGATAAAGTTTGTAAGAATCTGATTTGACAAGCAAAGACATCCAAAGTGTTGTATTCCGTACTAATGTTCTTCCTGAAAAGTGACGCGCCGGTTTGGTGAATACAGTGATTCCGTTTTCTAATTCAATTCTTTCATCCCAGTCATGTTCAGAAAAGCGTGATTGCTCAAATCCCCAATTCTCAAAATATTCTCCAACCCCTAAAGGTAAAATCGCTCTCGAAAAATTGTGTTTCAATTTCAATAAAGTTGGCAAATCGGTATGATCATAATGATCGTGAGTGAGAATAAGGTAATCGATTTCTGGAATGTCATTCGGAGTGAAAACATCAGAGCCCGGAAAACTGAGCATTGTGTTCGGAATCGGGGAAGCGTTTCCACTAAAAACAGGATCGACTAAAAATCGCTTTTGATTCAATTGAAAGTAATATGAGGAATGGCCAAACCAAACCAATAAATTCTTTTCTAGAGGAAGTGATTTGAGATTTGTTTTGATTGAGGGTATTGTAGATTTCGGCCGTCTCCTCTTTGAACCCTTCAAAAAGAAATCAAGGACGACTTGAGAAAGCGTGTAACCTTCAGTGAGATTGGGTGTTTCAGTCCGATTAAAAAACAACCCATTTTTGAAATGGGGTGATTTTTGATAAAGTTTGTCGCGTTTAATCAAAGATGCTTAGGATTGGATTAAAAATTATTTCCAATCTACACTTGCAATATTAACTAACGTTTAGGGTAATTTTATTTCTTGCTAAACTTAAAACCCCATCATCTTCAAGCTTTTTCAATAAACGTGAAACCACGACTCTTGCCGTTCCAAGTTCTTGGGCTAATTGCTCATGTGTCACAGCAATCACTTGGTTTTCGCTTAATTCAACTTTCTTTTTAATGAGAGAAAGCAGCCGCTCATCCACTTTTTTGAAGGCGATTTCATTAACAACTTCTAAAAGCTCTTCAAATCGCTTGTGATAAAGCTTAAAAAGGTAATCAAGCCACTCCGGAAATTCTCTCAAAAACATTCCTACTTTCTCAATCGGTAAAAAATAAATTGCAGCGTCTTCTTCAACTTCTGCCCTTACCTTGCTGGTTTCATTGTGAATCCCGCCCAAAAAAGACATGATACAACTCTCACCCGGCTTGATGTAGTAAAGAAGAATTTCACGACCATCTCGCTCAGTACGAATCACCCGTATAGACCCCTTGGCAACGATGGGAATCGAACGAATGGAAGAATTTTCATTCATGATGATATCCCCTGCTTTGTACTCTTTTAAGATTGAATTCTCAAAAAGTTTTGAAGTAAGTTCTTTGGAGGCACCAATTTTGATTGTGGGCTGTTCATATTCAAGAGGGATAACTTCAATCTTTCTCATTAATATTGAACTCCTTTCTAATTATTGCTATGGTTATTCATACAAAGGCTAACTTTGCATAATCTAACCAACTTTTCAGACACTATGTTCAACCGAATTGATCGGTACATTATCAAAGAATACCTCTTTACGCTTCTTTTCGCGCTTTTAGCTTTTATTTGCTTGTTTATCCTCATTGATCTAATCGAAAAAATCGACGACTATATCGACCGAAAGGCAAAACTTGAAGCCATCGCTCTTTACTACTTATATTTATCACCTGAAATTCTAAAGCTTGTCGCACCGGTTGCAGGATTGCTCTCGGCACTTTTCGTCACAGGAAAAATGGCCAAGCAAACTGAACTTCTTGCCATTCAAGCAGGTGGCGTAAGTCTTTACAGAATTCTACTTCCGTTTTTATTTGTAGGTTTTCTTTTGACGACTTTCGATTTATTTTTCTCCGGCTGGCTTGTTCCCATCACAACCCGCTACAAACAGAAATTCGAAACCCTTCAATTAGGAAGAAGCTATTGGACCGGGGGCAGCCGTTCAAACCTTAATATTCAGGATTCTCCTTCACGGTTTGTGAGCATTTCCTATTATGATGACCCTCAACAAACCTGTTATACCACTTCTATTTTTTACTATACTAATTTTGAACTTGTAAAAAGGCTTGATATGCCTAGTCTAAAATATGATTCTTCCACGGCAAAATGGATTGGAAAAGACATTGTAGAACGGCGGTTTATTCGAAATGAAGAGATTGGATTTGTGAAAATTAAGATAGATACCATTGAACTTTCTTTTTCAATTCGAGATCTTCGTGAAAACAATTCTGCTTTAGAGCTCTTAAATCTCGTTGACCATAAAAGATTTATTGAAGCTCGAAAGCGAAGCGGATTTGAATCAACAAGTGAGGCGGAGGTTAAGTATCACTCAAAAATTTCATTCCCATTTGCTTGCCTTATTGTTATTCTTCTTGGAGTTCCACTCTCTGCTCAAAAGAAAAAGACCGGAATTGCACTTGAAGCCGGAATCAGCGGTGCAATTGGCTTTTTCTACATCGGTTTACAACAAACATTTGCAACTTTAGGATACAAAGGAGCGATCACCCCGATTATTGCTGCTTGGGCTCCTAATTTTCTTTTTTTATTTGCTGGGATTATTATGGTCATCAAAGCAAAGAAATAAAGTCATGCAATGATCGAATTTTCTTTTTTCTTAAAAAAATTGAGTTCTTTCAAATCCATAAATGGCTTTTCGATTAATTTCCAAGTGATAAGAGCAAATAAATAAGATAATGCAAATACTATAGAGATAAATAAGAGTTGATTTACCGCACCTCCTATTTTACTTACTGGAAAGAAAAACCATATCTCCTTAATTAAGTGAATAAATGGAAAATGAAAAAGATAAATACTATATGCATAAGTTCCGACACCTTGAAGTAATCTGTTTTCTGATAAATATCTCCCAAATTTACTTTCTTCTGATACTGTCCAGCCCCAACCAATAATTAGTATCGAGAGAAAACTGCCTATTGTGTATCCAATTGAATTTGGAATTAATAAGAGTGGGAAATCTTCAACTTTCGAAAGTGTTGGTATATCAAATAATAGGAATGATAGTGATAACAAAATAAACACTGTAAATAATAATGATTTCTTTAAGTGGCTTAAGAAATATAACAATCTTTCTTTATCCAATATCAACTTAAAGAGGAGCGCACCCCAAAAAACACTATCCAACCTTGTAATAGTCATATAGTGAATATACTTTATCATCAAAACTGAATTATCAGCTGTTAATAAAAGCAAAAATCTTAAAATTGGGGTCAATACAATTAAAAAAATAGAAAGCTTTATAAATTTATCATCATTAAGATATAAATACAAAAGAGGAAAAAAAATAAAAACCTGCTGCTCAACACCGATAAACCATAAATGGGAAATGTATTTATTTCCTGAAGAGTAATCAACAAATAATGGCGACCAATTATGAACAAAAAACCAATGCCAAATTTGATTATTCCAAAGGTATTGAAATTGTAATTTTTCTTTAAAAACCAATGGAACAACATTAAAGAAAATTAAAATAAAAAAGTAAAATAGCGGGATCAATCGCAATGATCGATTAATAAAGAATGTTCTATAATAGTCGTTTTTTCCTTTTAATGAATGAAGAACCTTTGTTATTAAAAACCCTGTTAATACTAAAGCGAAATTCCCACCACCACCAAAAGACCAAATACTATTTTTCAGATAACTGAATATGACTGTATTTGTTCTAACAATGTCTAAACAATGATAAATTGTAACTATTAAAATCGCTAGACCTCTTAAACCATCAATTGTTTTAACTCTTGACCCTTTTTGCATCTTTTTATTAATAAAGTGTATAGCCCCCATCAGCAATGATCACCTGTCCGTGAATCCATCGCGATTTTTCAGAGCATAAAAAAGCTGCAATATTAGCGACATCTTGGGTATTTCCTAATCTTCCTAGCGGCGTTTTTTCAATCCACGCTTCCTTTTTCTTTTCCATCTCTTTGAAATCAAGAAGTGCTTCCGTATCAATTGGCCCTGCTGAGATGGCATTGACCCGAATATTTTTATGCCCCATTTCAGCAGCAAGATATCTGACCAAATTTTCAATTCCCGCTTTGGCAGTGCCTACCGCAGCATAATCTGGAAGAACCCTAAGATTTCCAATGCTTGAAATTGCAAGAATTATGCCTCCCTTATCACCAAATCGTTTATAGGCTTCTTGTGCGCCAAACAAAAAAGCTTTTGGACCGGTGGCCATTGCTAGCTCAAATCCGTTTGGCCCTATACGATGCGCCACTCCAAATACGCCTTTCGCTGCGTTATGAATAAAAATATCAAGTCGGCCGAAAGTTTGGTCAACCTCTGCGAATAGACGTACAATTTCCTCGTGTTTTGCAATATTGGCTTGCAGTGCCATTGACTGAACGCCTATTTGCTGAAGTTCTTGAACCGTATTCTCAGCTTCTTCCTTGTTTTTAGCATAATTGACTGCAATATTTGCACCCAATCGGGCTAATTCAAGGGCAATTGCTTTACCAATTCCTCTTGAAGAACCCGTTATCAACGCAGTTTTACCCTTCAATTCCATTGTCTTAATCAGTTAAACTTTCATGCGAATAAAATACAACTCACCGGTCATATTAACTTTCACTTTGCTTTCATTTTTTATCATGACCTTAAGTTCATTTTTTGGAAACTGGCTTACTTTAACCTTTTTTGCAATTCCCGGATCCCTTGACTACACAAATCCACTTACCTACCTTCGTCTCTTCACTCATATTATCGGTCACGCCGATTGGAATCATTTCATCAGTAACTTTTCTCTCCTTTTACTTCTAGGTCCTCTCTTAGAAGAAAAGTACGGCTCAAAATTGATTCTCTTTATGATTGTTTTGACCGCTCTTTCAACCGGTATCCTGAATGCGATATTTTTTCATAATGGAATTTTAGGAGCAAGCGGAATCGTTTTTATGCTCATCTTGATGAGCTCATTTACAGATTTTGAAGCGGGTGAAATACCACTCACCTTCATCTTGGTTTCTACCCTTTTCTTTGGGAAGGAATTGATTAGTTCTTTTGGAGACGACAAAATCTCGCAGTTTGCTCACATGCTCGGGGGTATCTCAGGAAGCCTTTTTGGTTTTATCTATCATCGGAAGGGAAAGCATTTTCTCGATTAACCCTTACTCTTAAGGTTTTATTGTTAATTCCTGAAATTGCTCTTTAGGCTTTATCGAAAAACTGAATAGACGAAGTTGCTCTTATTGCCTTAAATCGCGACAACCGTCTGATAGGAATAACTTAGTTCTTGAATTCGACTTATATAAAAAAACACGATAACCTTCGCTCAAAAAGAAAAATCACACCAAATAAAAAAACACTTTCCTTCTTGAGAAAAGTGTTTCATTTCAACGAAGCAATCGGTTCAACGCTTACCCTGTAATTTTTTTTACAGCATTTTTCGCAGTTTCAATCAAGCTTAGCGGAATTCCAACCACTGTTTTTAGGGCAAAAAAGGCTTCATCAATTGCCGGTGGTGTTCCGAAAACGGACGCTAGGCCATCTCCATATCCGTACCGTGGCCCATTCGGATTAGGATTCTTGGGAAATGGATTATTTGCTGCTGAAGACTCATCAGCAACTTTAGTCATTGGTTTGGGTGCAACTGATGCAACAGGCTTCGGCGCGGCCGCGGCTACTGGGGCAGGCTTTGCTGGAGCCGGCTTTGGCGGTGCGGCGGTTTTTGCAGCAATAGGTTCAGGTTTTGCCGCGACCGGTTCAACTTCTTTAGGTGCCTCCGTAGAAGCAGGTTTTGCACCAGCTTGTTCAGCCTGCATCTTTTTTAGCATCATTGGCGATAGCTTTTTGGGTGCATCTGCCATAAAATTTCTCCTTTCGATAAATGAAACAATTTGATAACAAACTTCTTAATTCTTAGAAAATATTTTCGCTACGAATCCTCATTTGTGCGCTAAAAGCCTCCACGCTTGTCTCATAGAACATCGCACAATACGCCAAAATTCAGCAGACTTTTGATTCAATGTAGTACTGTTTTTCTTTTATGCAAACTGATTTCGTTCAAAAATCACCAAGTGCAGCACCGATTTGGCCTTTTTTTTAATTCAGGAAAAAAAAATCTTTACTTAAATTTTTGAAATTATTTCGATTTTTACCTAACTTTGTTAAGTTATAGACAAAGTTACTAAGTTTTATATCTGAATTTCATTTCAAAAGAACATTCAACAAAAGAACAAAACAAAACGGCGATTTGCCTTTTGTTAACGGATTTCACCATTTCCATATTCATGTCTTGGCATTTAGACAAAATTGATTTCAAATTAATTGAACTTTTGAGCGAACGCGGCAGAATGCGCCGTAATGAGCTTGCCGAATCGGTCGGATTATCGATTCCCTCAGTCAGTGAACGCTTAGAGAAACTTCAAACGAGAGGCGTAATTAAGGGATACACTGTTGTCGCTGATGAAAAAAAACTTGGATTTGACATCACGGCATTTATTCGAATCAGTATGGATTCCTCCCGTCACTATCAAACTCTGATTCAAAATATCGTTCGCGAAGATGAGATCCTTGAATGTTACTCCTGTACCGGAGAGGGCTCTCATCTTGTAAAAATCATGACACATAATACCGTTTCTTTGGAACGGCTTCTTTCAAGAATCCAATCTTGGCAAGGAGTTACAGGCACACAAACCAGTATTGTTTTATCAGAAATCAAACGTTCTTTTAAGATCAATTCTCAAAAAGTTCAAAAGAACTTTGATACTGCAAAGGGTGACTAATTGTTTTTCGCGTATTTGAGAACATTAAACAAGTTTTTTATTTCTCTTTTCTGTAACAACACTATACTTAATTCAAATGTCAAACAGCAATTGGAAGAATGGTGCGACGCTCAACTCAGCGGAGTCCATTAATAAAGCGCTTGAACTCATCAAAAAATCAGGAGCAGTTCAAGTTGATTTCAAGTTTGTAGATTTCCCCGGAATGCTTCAACACATTTCATTCCCGGTTTCACAAATTAGCGAAGAGACCTTTAGTGAAGGGTTCAAATTCGACGGTTCATCGATTCGAGGATGGAAGGCAATCAATGAATCAGATATGAACATCGTCCCCGATGCCTCGTCAGCATTGGTTGATCCGTTTATGGCAGGCCCAACTGTTTCATTTTTTGCTGATATTTTTGAACCACTTTCCCAAGACATTTACGAACGCGCTCCGCGAAATATTGCAAAGAAAGCAGAGGAATATCTTAAATCAACTGGTCTTGGCGATACAGCTTACTTTGGTCCTGAATCTGAATTCTTTTTATTCTCCGATGTCCGTTATGGAACCGGAATGAATGAATCCTACTATCATGTTGATTCACCCGAAGCACTTTGGAACACCGGTAAAACTGAAATTGGGGGTAACAAGGGATATAAAATCCGTAATAAAGAAGGGTACTTCCCTGTTCCACCAACGGATACTCTCCAAGATATCCGAACCGAGATGGTTCAAGTAATGGAAAAATGTGGCTTCATTGTTGAAGCGCATCATCACGAAGTGGCAACCGGCGGTCAATGCGAAATCGATTTCCGCTTCGATACACTGACCACATGCGCCGATAAGCTTTTGTTTTTTAAATATATCGTTAGGAATGTCGCTGCGAAGCACGGCTTAAGCGCCACCTTTATGCCAAAACCGGTTTTTGGAGATAACGGCTCAGGTATGCATGTTCACCAATCCATTTGGAAAGATGGCAAACCGCTTTTCGCAGGTGACAAATATGCCGGACTTTCAGAAATGGCGTTGTATTATATCGGTGGATTACTTAAACATGCACCGGCTCTTTTAGCCATCACAAACCCAACCACCAATTCTTACAAGCGATTGGTTCCGGGTTTTGAGGCTCCGGTAAACTTGGCATACTCAGCACGCAACCGCTCCGCCTCAATTCGAATTCCTGTTTTGAAATCTCCAAAAGCAAAACGCCTTGAATTCCGTTGCCCAGATTCCACCGCCAATCCTTATTTGGCATTCTCAGCTTGCTTGATGGCAGGCATTGATGGAATTAAGAATAAAATTCATCCCGGCGAGCCGATGGAGATTGACATTTACGAAGCTTCTAAAGAAGAATTGAAAAAAGTTCCATCTACTCCGGGCTCACTTGAAGAGGCACTAAGAGCTCTTGAAGCAGACCATAAATTTTTACTTGAAGGCGGCGTATTTACTGAAGATGTGCTTCAAACCCATATCAAGTATAAATACGATAAAGAGGTCAATCCAATGCGACTTCGCCCGCATCCTTATGAATTCAACTTATACTATGATATTTAATTAAACGAGTTGTTCTTTTGTTCTTTCATAATGGTGATGTCTCTTTGCAGGCGAATAACCTGCGCAACAAGGCTTGCTTCGGCAAGCCTTGTTTGTTTTAATGAATAATATCTAACACATTTATCAAGATTCTTATTCATTGTTCTCATTTCTCAATTTTTCTCCCTAACTTTCTAAAACCTATTTTTTAATGAAAAGAAAAGCAACAACAAGGCCACCTGAAGCTTCATTTGATGCTGACGATGTTCGTTTTATGAAGCGTTGCCTTTCGCTTGCAAAGCGTGGTGAGGGTTTGGTTAGTCCGAATCCTATGGTCGGTAGTGTTGTGGTTTATAAAGGAAAAATTATTGGCGAAGGCTGGCATAAAAAATATGGCGAGTGGCATGCGGAAGTTAACGCCATTAACTCTGTCAAAAATCCGGAGTTTCTTTCTAAATCTACGCTCTATGTAAATCTTGAACCTTGTTCGCATTTTGGGAAAACCCCTCCTTGCTCCGATCTCATAATTGAAAAGAAAATCCCGAAAGTCGTCATAGGATGCAAAGATCCTTTTCCTAAAGTTTCAGGACGAGGAATCAAGAAGTTGAGTGAAGCAGGTGTAGAGGTTCATTTTGGTTTGTTAGAACAAGAGTCGAAACAACTCAATGAACATTTCATTTCATTTCATGCAAATCATCGGCCGTTTTTTGGAATAAAGGTCGCTCAAAGTTTGGATGGAAGAATTGCTACTGCGACTAAAGATTCGAAATGGATTTCCTCTGAGAGTGCGCGCGCTTACGCTCATTTACTTCGTTCGCAATATGACGCCGTGATGATTGGAACGGGCACCGCACTTACAGATAATCCTGCACTCACCGTGCGTAATACAAAAGGACGAAATCCTAAGCGAATTGTTTTAGATCGAAAGCTGTCTATCCCGCTCCACGCCACCATCTTTAGCAACGATTCACCCACATTTCTCTTTACTTCTCGTGTGAATAAAAAGCATCCCAAAATCAAGGCCCTTTCTAATAAAGGAATTCTGATTCGTTTTGTTGGTGAAAAGCAAGAAGGTTTAAATATTGAAGAAATCTCACAATCCCTTTTTGATGAAAAGATATTATCCGTCTTGGTTGAAGGCGGAGGCAAACTTCATGCCTCCCTCTTAAAATTAGGCTTGGGAGATAAAATTCATATTTTCATTTCACCAAAAATTATTGGTGGAGACGGTACACCCTCGATAGGAACACTTGGCATTAAATCAATTTCAGAATCTCTTTCAATCGAGCAAAACGTATTGAAAGTATTTGGAGATACTCTTCTTATTGAAGGATATTTGTAAGCGAGAATTTCCCAATTATGATTGCACCACGCAAACGCTCAATCGATGAAATCATCGAACGATATCATTCAAAGAGTTTACCCCTATTAGAACCAATTTTTAGTGAAAAACAAGGTGTTCTTTTTGAGAGAGGTGTAGTAGAATTTAATCAGACTTTATTTTATGATGCACATGAATCTTGGGAACATTGCTGGAGAGCGATGAGAAATGATGTTACCGATGATTCCGAAATTATTGTAAGAGGACTTGTTCAATTGGCTGCCGGATTCCATTGTATTCAACAGCAAAGAAAAAAGGATGCGAAAAGAAACTTTCAGAAAGCTTTACCCAAAATTGACTTAGCACCAGTTCGCCTTTTTAATCTTGACTTTCACTCGCTTCAATCTTTCCTTCATTCAAAAGAATTTGAAACATCTCATCTATTTCAAGAAATAAATTTTCAAGAAATAAGTTTTCCAAAACTTTTACTTTTAGACAAAAATGATGGAGCCAGAAACCATTCAAACGGGGCGTAACCGAAAAGCCATACGAGTAGGATATAAACACAAATCACGATGAAGCTTATCTTTTCTCTGTTGCTTGCATTTTGCGTCGGTTCTACTTCACTTTTCGCTCAAGATTACCAAGCATTTCTCATGAAAGATATGGTAGCTATTGAGAGTGGGAAATACAAAACAACCGGATATTCAATTATCACTTTTAGTGACGGGCATACCCTTCAAGTGAAATCGTATGCAGAAGCACCAGCCTCAGGCGTTATTAGCCGCGATCATTTCGTTGCTTTATTCAGCATTTTAGCCCATTCTATTGGAGACGAGTTTACAAAAGGTGATGAAGGGGCAAAGTCGAAAGATGTCGATGAATTGATTGGGAATCCGGATGTCGTCATCAATTGTTTTATGACTAAAAATGGAATTCAAGTTGAAATAAAGACCAATCAAGGGACGAACAGACAGACTATGAAGTGGAGCGATTTATTTTAATTCATTCAACGTTAAATGAAATAAAGATGGGCAGCACCAACTGCCCATTTTTTTTCAATTTTCTTATCACTTTAGCCATAAGCCTTTTTAAATGAATTTTCGATGGCCAAAGAAAGCTTTGCTGTAGAGATTGACGGGATTGGTAATTCAGAGAGTGAAATCGTTTTCATTCTCAAATCGTCTTTGATTTTGGTCTTTAGGCTGTCGCTTGCAAGAAGGTACTCGGCCAAGTCTTGATGCTTTTGAGAAAGTAAGATTGACCCGTGTTGAAGCAATACTTCTCCTTCATTGAATTGGTATCGCCTTTGTGCCGAGCCGACCAACTTTCTTCCGTTGATTTCCAATTCATATCGAGCGGAAGCGCTGAAGCACGCCGCGGATTCAATTTTTGAAAATGTTTCCGAAAAGTTCGGCTCAGTTTTTTGAAAGTCAGTTTGAATGCCTAAAGCAGAAAAAGCCTCAGCAAGCGTGAGATGAATTTTTTTATAATGTGTCGAATTGCTTTCAGAGGCTCGCTCGATGAACGCATAGGTTAATTCATCGGCATGAAAGACCGCCCGCCCACCGGTTGGCCTTTTAATAAACCCAATCCCATCCCTTTTGATCTTTTCCAAATCAAACAGAGATTCAGTTTGGTGAAAGCCAATTGAGATGCAAAAAGGATTCCATTGATAAAGCCTTAGTATTGCTAGGTTTTCGCCGAATTGTTTTTCAAGTTCAAAAATTTGGGAGACAAGGCGAAAATCTTCCGCCATATTTACTTCTCCTGAAGCGGAATTGAGACCTAAAGATATAACCAAGGTTAAGGCGCTTTGTTTTTAATTCGTCTAAAACAACTTGTAGTTAAACAAAATTAATACGGTAATGTTTTGCAAGCCTTAACTTTTTTTATACCTTTCGGGACTATTCTTGTAGTAGTGAAGTTTGCAGTATCCGTAGTAACCGGCAAAAAACGAAACCCGCTTTAACGGGGCATTAACATTTATAACGGAGAGAAAAAAATGGCAACTATTGATTTTAACGGAAATGCCCGCGAGGCATTTGTTGAAGAAAGTGTTTTAGGGGCTGCTCGCCGCCACAAAGAGCACATTGGCTATTTCTGTGGAGGCCACGGACTTTGCCAAACCTGCGAAGTCGTTGTAAGCGAAGGTAAAGACAATCTTTCACCAATGACTGAAGTAGAGAAAGCTTGGCTATCACAAGAAAAGCAAACAAACGGACATCGTTTGGGTTGCCAATCACACGTTGCTAAAGAAGGCACTGTAAAGCTTCAAACACGCACTGAAATGATGCGTTGGTATTTTAACCGTGCGTTTGTGGAGCAACCAAAGGAAGCCTCCAAGCATCCTCAAGGTTATGTAGGTGAGTTTTTGGAATACTTTGGTAAAGAAACTGTGATGCATGTTACGGCGGTTCCTTTCGTCGCAGCGAATGCAGGTCAGCGATTAATCAAGGGTGAATTCACAACCAACACACTTACCGATGCATTGAATGCTTGGAGCGAACGCGCACCTGAGGTTGGAGATTTTGTAACAAAATCAGCCAATGGTATGGGTGATTTTCTTGGTAAAAATGGCGGTGAGCTTGCAAAATCGATTACACCGATGGTTGATTCCCTTTTTACATCGGGAAAGTCGCTTGTCGATTCAGTCTTTAAATCTGGAGCGAGCGCAACAGTGACCAA
Organism: Chloroherpetonaceae bacterium; assembly: GCA_033763895.1. NCBI lineage: Bacteria > Pseudomonadati > Chlorobiota > Chlorobiia > Chlorobiales > Chloroherpetonaceae > Chloroherpetonaceae bacterium. The sequence goes on from JANRJQ010000007.1 coordinate 129,424, forward strand.
AGAAGGTGAAAAACCGATTCCCGTTCAAATTAAAAAGGTTTGATCTTAAAAAAATATTGATTTGAAAGCGGCTTAGGAACGAAGCCGCTTTTTTTATTCTTTAATTCTTTGCATCTTATATGATTCGAATAACCTATCTGTAGTTTTAGTATGTCCGCAGTAACTGATACAACGCTCCGCACACTTGAAGTCACCATCAAACGCTTCAATCCAGAAAAAGATAAAGTGCCTCATTTTGAGGTTTACACGGTTCAAGCATATCCGACGGAACGTGTATTGGATGTCCTCAATAAAGTGAAATGGGATCAAGATGGCACTTTAACCTATCGTAAATCTTGTGCCCACGGGGTTTGTGGTAGTGACGCAATGATGATAAATGGTGAAAATAAATTGGCTTGCGTTACTCTTGTAAAGGATATCAAAGGAAATAAAATTAAAGTTGAGCCGCTTCCGGGAGCTCCGGTAATCAAAGATCTGGTCATTGATATGAATGGTTTTTGGCGAAGATATGAATCGGTAATGCCATATCTTGTCAATAACGACCCTGCGCCTGAAATTGAACGCTATCAAAGTGCAGAAGATCAAGAGATTATTGAAGAATCTACGAAGTGCATTCTTTGCGGTGCTTGCTCCTACTCGTGCCCATCAACTTGGAGCGACGAAGAGTATCTAGGCCCAGCAGCAATGCTTAAAGCTTACCGTTTTATTTTCGACACTCGCGATCAAGCCGGTGACGATCGAATAAAGATCATTGATAACAACAAAGGATTATGGAAATGCTACACCATCTTCAACTGTGTGCAAGCCTGTCCAAAAGAAATTGATATCACCAAGCACCTTTCTGCATTAAAACGAAAGGCTGTTAGTGAACGGGTGTAAATTGAATTTTGGCTATTTGATAAAAACCGTGGAATTCCACGGTTTTTATTTTTCTAGCACAACTTTTTGAAATCGTTTTCTTCTTTTCACACTTAAGAATTACAAGGTGAGTCCCAAAAAACTTTTTTACATTTGATCAATCATTAACAAAGAATTTAGAAATGGCAAAGAGCTATACAAGTGACTTCGGTTATATGGATTTTGATGTAGGCATGCAAACACTTGAACGAATGGTTGCCCGTTCGGAAAAAAAGATGCACGTCAATTTGGGTATTCCGAAGGAGATGGCTCTTGATGAAAAGCGCGTTGCCATTGCACCCAGCGGCGTTCGGGTGATTATAGAGAACGGACACACGGTAATGATTGAGCGAAATGCCGGAGAGCATTGCAATTTCACGAATGAAGAGTACTCTGAAGCCGGTGCTGAAATTATTGATTCTGTTGAAGAGCTTTACAAGAAATCGAATTTGATCGTCAAGGTTGCACCGCCTTTACCGGCGGAGTATGATTTGTTACAGCGCGATCAGGTGCTTGTTTCAGCGTTGCACTTGGGAAGTGTGCGAACAGCTTATATTGAATCGCTTTTAAGCCGTGGAGTGACGGCCTTGGGTTATGAATTCATCGAAACCCGCGATGGCGAGCTGCCGATTGTTCGTTCAATGAGCGAAATCGCCGGAGCCTTGGCAATTCAAACTGCCGCGAAATATTTGGAAACAACGAGTGGCGGCAGAGGAATTCTTTTGGGCGGATGCGCGGGTGTGCCACCTGCAACCGTTGTTATTTTAGGAGCAGGAACTGTTTCTCATTATTCCGCTCAAGCGGCGCTTGGCTTAGGCGCCTATGTGATTGTGATTGATAAAGAATTAAATCGCTTGCGCCGCTTTGAGACGATATTTAACCGCAGAATTACCACTGCAATTGCCAATGACCATTACATAGCACGAGCGGCGAAAATTGCGGATGTCATGATTGGGGCTATGAACCCTCGCGGAAAGGTCATGAAACCAATCGTCTCGGAAGATATGGTGATGAATATGCAGAAAGGTGCGGTTATTGTAGATGTTTCAATCGATCAAGGCGGCTGTTTCGAAACCAGTCAAAGGACTTCGCATAGTGAACCGATTTTTGTCAAATATGGCGTTACCCATTATTGCGTTCCCAATATGCCCTCGGGTGTTGCGAGAACAGCGTCGTATGCGCTAACAAATGCCTTACTTCCTTTTGTGCTTAAATTTGGAGAATATGCAAGCATTTCGGATGCGCTTTGGAAAAGCACAAGTCTTCGCAATGGGGCTTATACCTACAAAGGATACATTACAAAAAAAGTTTTAGCCGATCTTTCGGGGCTAACTTTTCGGGAAATACAAATGCTTCTTGCGACCAATATTTAATTGGCTTCTGCGTTTCAAAACGAATCATCGTCCAAGCCACTCTTTAAAGGGAGTGGCTTTTTCTTTGCTGACAATTACTTCATCATCAATTCTCGGTGAGAGGGTTACTTTTAACTTCCCTCCAAAAGAAGCTTCAATGGCTTCAATCGAAGAAGCCGAACCAATTACCCAACGATTTAAGCGAAAAAAATTGTTGGGATTGAGTTGGGTTTCGATTTCTTCAAGGGTTTCTGGAATGATAAATTTTCTACCTTCATTTGAAACAAGGGTTGTGATTTTCGATGTTGAGTAGAAATAATTTATCGATTGAACCGGAATTGAAATCATCTGCCCTCGAGATTCTACTAAGAATCGGGTTCGATACTGAACTTTGGAAGTTGCTTCTTTAATTAGATTTTCTAATTGACTTAGCCTTTTTTCAATTGCACGTTCAGGTTCATTCTCCCTTCGAAGCCGAAGCAATTTTTCAATGGCTTTTTGAAGATCCTGAAAGTCAAATGGCTTAAGAAGATAATCGATACTATTGACCTTAAAGGCTTGAAGGGCATATTCGTCGTAGGCAGTCGTAAAGATAATTGGGCACTCAATCGACACTTGGTTAAATATTTCAAACGAAATGCCATCGGCAAGGTGAATATCAAAAAAAGCCAAATCAGGCATTTGATGATTCGAAAACCATTTTACTGCTCCTGAGACGGTATCAATGACAGAGAGTATCTGATAAGAAGCGTTCATATCTTTCAGCATAATCTCTAATCTTTTTGCTGCAAATGGCTCGTCTTCTAAAATTAAAATATTCATTCTTCTGCTATAGGTTCAACAGTTTGAGGTAATTCATCGTGAGTTAAAAGTGGAAGCAACACCGTAAATTGTTCATTATCTTTTGAGACTCTGATTCCCTTCTTCGATTGGCCTTTTTGGGACAAGAGTTCATATCGTTCTTCAATACTTTTCAACCCTATTCCCACATGATTTTCATCAATTTTGCCATTAATTGGTTTAATCTGACTTAAGCTTTTTAACTGTAATGTATTGGAAATAATCGCTACGCTCGGTGTGGCGGAGATGAAAATGGTCAATGGCTTTTCAATTGAAACAATATTATGCTTAACCGCATTTTCAATGAGTAATTGAAGACTCATGACCGGAAGAAATTTGTTAAGACTTTGCTCATCAATATCCCAAATTGTTTTGAGATTCGTTCCAAAACGGGTTTCCAATAAATACAAATAGCTTTTTGCGAAAGCCAGCTCCTCTTCATAAGTCACCAACGACTTATGATGGCTTTGTAAAACATACCTATACACTTTTGCCATTTGAGAGACGAATTCAGTTGCCTTGGAAGGGTTTTCTTCAATCAGAGATGAAAGCACATTCAATGTATTAAATAGGAAATGGGGATCGATCTGATTTTTGATTGCTCGTAGTTCAGAAGCCAGTAACGAGCGTTTCATTTTTTCTGATTCTAATACCGTATATCGCCATCGATTAAAAAAAACCAGTCCTGTATAAGAGCCGGTAAGGGCTATCGTAGCGAGCACAGAGAAAGCCAACATGAATAGCATATAAGCAGGAGAAATCCACTCGTTACAAACGATGAGGTAGTAAAATCCATTGACCAAAATTCCAATTGCAATGCTAAGCCCTGAATGCGCTGTCAACTGAACTAAAATTCGGGTTAATGGCCTTTCTTCCCAGCTAAAAAATCGATGCAGAAAATCCGAAAGGAGCAGGTAGGTTTCAGAAAGTAAAATAACCTGAAGGACTGTTGGAATTAAGTCGTAAGTGTAGGCCCAAGCGCCATACTCGATGTAATATCGACTAATACCCGGATTATCATGAAACCGTGCGACGTATTCCGGATCAACAAAGTAATTCGGAATCGACAGGGCGACAGCAATAACAGGCAATCCAACCAACCGAAACCAAAGCGTAAACCCATCCACTGGATTCTTGCCGACGCTGTTAGTGCTCATCGTTTATTTCTTCAAAGTTAAATCCTAAAGCTTTTTCTAATTCGATTGAAGCTAAAATAAAATCAACCAAAGATGCAAGGTAGCGCGAAGACGATTCTTTGAGTGAAAATTCGGCATCGGTAACATCAAGTTGTTTCGCCAATCCTTTTGAATATCTGCTTTTCACCAATTGAAAATTTCTTTCAGCCAATACTTTTGTTGAAGCAATTGAGGAAACCCTGCTTTCGGCTTCTCGCCTTGCTAAGACGGCATTTTCAACTTGAACATGAATTTCCTTTTCAATCTGCCGCAATTCTTCCTCCTTTGTTTTTCGATCAATCTCTGCTGCCTCAATTTGGCCGCCAAGCGAATTCGCAGTAAAAATGGGAAGTGAGAATTGGAGACCCACAAATGAATTCACCGGTGCATCACTTCCTTGAATTGGAAGACCAGAAAAACGATTTGACTGTGCTTGTATCTGTACTGCACCAATGAGTGAGAGCTTTGGCATTAATGCCCCGATTTCTCGATCCACTGTCGCTTCGGCAACTTCTTTCTGAATTGCAATAGACTTTTTATCACTCCTTTGATTGAGAGCTTGAAGAATCAAGGTATCAAGGGTTTGCAAAGATGGTTGAAATTTATTTCGTTGCATTTCATATAGTATTTCTAATGAATCTTCAATCTTCAATTGAACTGAACCGGGAAGGTTTAGTAGCAATTTCAGATAAGAATGCAACCGAATTTCTTGATGTGCAATTCGCTCTGACTCAGGCCGAAGCGATTGAATGGAGACATAAGATCGTAAGGTATCCGTTTCAGAAATAAGACCCGCATTATAAAGCCTTTGATTTTCTCGATGAATATCTTCTGCTCTTTGAATTGACGATTCAATGAGACGCTTTTCAGAATGGAGAAACAAAATAGAGACATAAGTTTTTCTTGCTTCCGTAACCACAGCAATTTCTTGCCCTTCTCGCTCCGTTTTTGCCAACGATTCGAGGAGTGAAGAAGCTTTAATCCCAATCCAAGTTTCATAATTCAATAAGGGTAACTCAAGCGACATATTTCCCACATACGAATTCGGCAAGCTTGCTTCGATGGGCGAAACACCACCAATTGGCCCAAATTCTCCCGTTGTGGGATTGATTCCCAAATTGGGTAAAAAGAAAACTTGAGGACGAATATTATAAGTATAGTTTAAGGATGCGTTTAGCGATGGCAGTGCGTTACCAATGGCTGTTCTTACTTGCGCCTTTGTTTTTAGTTCTTGCAAACGCGCCATTTTAATCGCAACATTTTCTTTGCGTGCTAAAGATTTAACCGTTTCAAAATTCAAGGGTTTACTTACGAATTCTTGTGCTTGTAACTCTTTAATTGACATCGTTAAGGCTGTCAGGATGAACATCAAGACCACTGATTTCATGATTTGATTTGAGGCATTATTTCGATGAGAGAGATGTTTTTCATTCATAATTTCATTTGAATTTGAAAATTGAATTTCATTCTTTGATAACTCTTCTTGATTGACTGCTTTGGTAAATTCAGGATCAATCGGATTCATTTCAATGAACTTTAATACTCCTGATTTTGATATCCACGACTTAAGCTTTGCGACAAGATTTTCAATGTCGATGAAGATTGTTGGCACAAGAAGCAGGGTTAGAAACATCGAACTCGAAAGCCCGCCGATAAGTGCCCAACCCAAGCCATTTTTCCACTCTGAGCCACCCCCAGAAGAAAGAGCAACCGGTAACATTCCAATAACCATCGCAACGGTGGTCATCAAGATTGGTCTTAATCGGGTTTCGCCGGCTTCTAAAAGTGAATCGTATAACGTCATTCCACCTTTACGATTTTGAATGGTCCGATCGACAAGCAAAATGGCATTTTTTCCGACGAGACCCGTGAGCATAATTAAGCCAAGAATTGAAAAAATGTCGAGTACGCTGCCAGTAACTGCCAAGGCAATCAAAGCACCAGTGATTGCCACCGGAATTGAAAAAAGCACAATCAAAGGATAAATGAATGAGTCGTAAAGGGCAACCATCACCAAATAAATAAAGAGAATCGCTGCAAGAAATGCCAAACCGAGTTTGCCGAATGAATCGCCTTGCATTTCAAGATCCCCTTCCAAGCTGATTCGAGTTCCTTGTGTTAGAGGTATGTTTCTTAAGGCATTATTGAAATCCTCTCCGATTTCTCCGGTAGAGCGGCCAAATGGTTTTGCGAAAATGGTGATACTTGGCATTCGATTTTTTCTTTCGAGCTTTGATGGCGAATCAATTGTGCGAATTGAAGCCACGCTGAGAATCGGAACTTTAACCCCACTTTGATTTTGAATAACGAGCGAAGAAAGGAAATCCGTTGATTTTTTTTCTTCATCACGATAACTAATTCGAATCGGCATTTCGGTTTCATTCAAGGTGAATTTGGATTCCTCATCCCCGGCAAATGCGACTCTCAATGCGTAAGACACCTCAGCCAATGAGAGTCCGTTTTCCGTGAGTTTTTCATCGTCTATTCGAAACTCAATTTCAGACTTGCTTCCTGCAAATGAAAGGCGGACATCGCTAATTCCTGAAATAGATTGAAGCGACCCTGCCACAAGAGACACTGATTTCAGAAGTGAATCTCTCGATGCGTTACTTAGATTGATCATTATCGGGTAACCATCTCCTGTCCCAAATAGACCGATCGGTGAAATTCTCGCCTTAACGCCCGGGTAATTGGTAATCATTGTTTTTAGTGCTTCGGATACTTGGTCTGAATTCCTTTTTCTCTCCCCTTTTGGGACAAGTTGAACGAACATTTCAATAACATTTGAAGCGGATTCTCCCAGAAATGCTTCGTTCGAAGAACCCACTGTCGAGAAAATTTTCTTTACCTCAGGGAATTCTTTGAGCTTTTGTTCAATTGATTTTGCGAAGTCATTTGTCTCTTCGAGCTTGGTACCAACCGGCAATTCCATTACAACCGAAAGCTCTCCGCGGTCCATCGGTGTTACAAATTCTCCTCCTATAAACCCAAGCGGAATAAGAGAGATTGCAAAAACAAGTGAGGCTACACTTCCAACGAGAATTGTTTTACGATGAGAGAGCGCCCATTTCAACACCGATAGATAGATTTTAGAAAGGGACTCAATCATTTTCTCAAAACGAATGATGATTCTTCCAAATACTGAAGATGAATTGAGGTGTGTCAGTTTACTAAATCGACTGGCCAACATTGGAGTAAGCGTAAAGCAAACAAACAAACTCATCAAAGTTGAAAACACCACCACAAGTGCAAACTCTCGAATGATGTTCCCGGCAATTCCCGGCACAAAAGAAAGCGGAAGGAATACCACGACATCGACCAGTGTGATTGAAATTGCAGAAAAACCAATTTCGTTTCTGCCTTCAAGCGCTGCACGAAAGGGTGTCTTTTCCATTTCAAGATGACGGAAAATATTTTCCAATACCACGATGGAATCGTCAACCAAAATGCCTATGACCAATGACATCGCGAGGAGGGTCATCAGGTTTAACGAAAACCCAAAGAGAGACATAAAAATAAATGTTGAAATCAATGAGGCCGGAATCGAAATCATCACGATTACGGCGCTTCTGAGGCTATGCAAAAAAAGAAGCATAACCGCAGCAACAAGGATTATGGCAACCAAGAGATCATGTGTCACGGCATCAGCAGCGGCAAGTGTAAATTCTGATCCATCGGAGGCAATATCAAATTGCAATTCTTCTGCCGAATACGTATCGCGAAGCTTTTTAATCTCTTCTCGAACGAGCCGAGAGATTTCAACGGAATTTGCACCGCTCTGCTTTTGAATTAAGAGGGCAATCGACTCGTTGCTATTTAATCGGCTAAAGGTTTCTTGATCTTTTAAACCTAATGTCACTTCTGCGACATCCGAAATTTTAACCTTTGAACCGTTAGGAAGATTAACAATTGTTTTATTCTTGATTTCATCGAGAGATAAAAACTTTCCGTTTACTCTTAAAGAAATCTCTTGATCTTTGGCTTTTACTTTTCCTGCCGGCAGATTATAATTTGTTTGAGATATTGCTTCTGAAATGCTCAACGCGGTCAATCCAAAATCTTCCAGCTTTTTAGCATCTAGCTTCACTTGAACTTCCCTTTCACTCCCGCCAACCAAAGTTACATTTCCAACTCCTTCTAATTGTGAAAGTGCCGGCCGAATTCGTTCTTTCAGCAACTTATAAAATTCACTCATCGGTAAATTACTTGTAGCGCTAAGCCGCATCACAGGTAAATCGGAAAGTGAAAACTTAGAAAGCGTTGGTGTCTTCGCTTTTTCCGGTAAGGTGCTTAAAATTTCATTTACTTTTCTTTGCGCTGCGGCAAGAGCTAAGTCTTCATTGACGGTCAATTCAAACTCTACATAAGTCACTGAGTAACCTTCGGCTGAGGTTGAGGTGATTCTTTTCACTCGATCGAGTGTTGATAGCGCATCTTCAATTTTTTTAGTCACCGAAGATTCAACATCGCTTGGAGAGGCACCCGGATAAACTGTTGTTACCGTAACAGAGGGCGTATCAATCTTTGGGAGCAATTCATACTTCATTAATGAGTATGAAAAAAGCCCAATTGAACCTAATAGAATGAAGACAACGATGATTAGGCTTGGTCTTCGAATCGATAATTCTGTAATTGTCATTGCAAGTTTAGTTTTGATAAATTTTCAAAGTAATCTGTGAAAGGTCTCTCCCTGTCAGGCGCTCTTTTTCAATAAGATTTTGTCCTTTAACGACCACTTGTTCATTTTCATTTAAACCGTTATGAATAATGACATCTGTCTCACGGGTTTCACTGATTTCTACCATTGTTTTCACCGTCTTACCGTTTTGATAGAGATAAACGAAATTTGCTTCTCCTTCTTTGAGAACTGCAATTCGGGGAATGGTGAGCGCCTCATTTTGAATTGAAGGCATTGTGATGGTCGCAGAGACACCGGCCAACAAGTGAATGGATTGAGTGTTTTGAAGAACGATTTCGACCGGAAATTTTCGGCTGTTATCAGCAAGGACTCCAATCTGTTTGACCACACCTTTGAAGGTTTCATTTTTGTTATTAATCTTAACTTGAACCGCTAACCCTTTGTGAATATTCTCAATGTCGGATTCATGCACATAGACAATGAGTTTGAGTTCGCTCAGGTCAGAAATTTTATAGACCGGCGTACCGATTTGGAGGTTCATGCCTAATTCGACCGATTTTTCAACCACATATCCTGTAAATGGGCTCGTGAGTCTTGTATTTTCAAACTGCTTTCGGAGTTCTTTGAATTCGCTTTCCCTTAAAGAGAGCTCGAGTTCGGCGTTTTCGAGATCGGTTTCTGAAACATTATTCTCTCTCTTCAGATCTTGCAAACGCGTCACATCTTTCTTTGCTTTCAGTAGCCTTGCTTCGGCTGCATTTAGTTGTGCCTCTTGAACTTCGCTTTCAAGTTTGACAAGCACTTGACCTTTAGCAACTTTATCGCCCAATGAAACCGCAGCAAAAAGCACTTTTCCGGAGCCTTCACTAATCAGAGTGACATTACGCTTTGGTTCAAGAACTGAGCGAAAGAGAAGTTTCTTTTGTACCGAGCGCTTCTTCGCTTCCGCAATTTCTACCGGAATTATTGAAGAAGTGTTTTCTTGAAATTGGTTTTCTTTTTGAGCTTCACCGGGGTTTATAAATCCATTGATGAAAAAGAGCCCAATAAATATGACTGCGATCATTAGGGCAATTGAGACTATTTTACGCTTCATTGATGTTTCAAATTGGTTATTATAAAATCGCTTAAAATTACGCGACTTTCTTTTTGGAGGTTTTCCGAAACTGCCCGAAACGGCGAAATTCCTCCCTGAAACGGAAATGTTTTAATCTGAATTGTAGAAATGAGGAAACCGGAAGAAGGAAAAAACAATCCTATTGCTTCAAATTTGGTTATTAAGTTGCAAAATGAAGCTGCTCAAGTTGGATTTGAGGCAAGTATTGTAGGCAATTTGGTTTACATTGCTTCTGAGTTTCAATACTTTAGATTTGAAAACCTAAACGAAGCGAAAGAATTTTTACGTGAAAAAAGAAATGAGAAACTTGCACGGCTGTACTTGAATGTGAAATAGATTAACAGAAACGCGATAAGAATTAATCACTTCTTTTCTTGAAATCTTGTATCTTTTCACCCTCACATTAGTCAGATAAATTTATTCATGATTACCTTAGAAAATTTTTCAAAATCTTTTGGAAGAGGCACCGCAAATGAGGTGCAAGCACTCAGCGAAGTAAATCTTACAATTGGCAGTGGCGAATTCGTTACGGTCATTGGTGCCAATGGCAGTGGAAAATCCACTCTCTTAAATGCAATTGCCGGAAGCTTTTTTGGAGATACCGGATCGATTCTCATCGATAATAACGATGTAACTCGCCAACCCAATTTTAAGCGAGCAAAATATATTGGACGTGTATTTCAAAACCCTTACAGCGGTACAGCCCCAAGCATGACCATCGCTGAAAACTTGCAATTGGCGGCACTTCGCGATAAACCCAAAACGCTTCGTTTTGGACTATCTTCTAAACAAAAAGCCTACCTCAAAGAAAGAGTCGCTGAACTCGAAATGGGATTAGAAGACCGATTGGATACACCGATAGGACTACTCTCCGGTGGACAGCGTCAGGCTTTAACCCTTTTGATGGCAACACTGAATGAACCCAGCATTCTTTTGCTTGACGAACACACCGCCGCACTTGACCCAAAGTCAACCGCGCAAATTCTTTATATCACTAACCTTGTGATTAAAAAGTACAAACTGACAACCCTCATGATTACTCACTCAATGGAGCAAGCGGCGACACTCGGAAACCGCATCATTATTATGAGTTTCGGTAAAATCGCTTTTGATATACCCTCTGAAGATAAACGCGATATCACAGAAAAAGATCTTTTAGGAAAACTGGCATCGCTTATTTTCACTTAAGAATTTCACCGAGGCTTATCCGAATTTTTTTGAATCTCATAACTCGATTTTCTCGAACCCCCGCTTCAACATTCATTTCCCCTTTTAACTTCAATCGTTCTTGATTACATTTGATCAGCTAAAACCATAAAATGAACGAACGATGAAGAGTAACCACATCAATCGAAATCTTGATTCCCACAATCATTTACCTGAAGACCTGCAATCATTTTTGAAGAATCTTTCTCCCGAAGATGAAGCAAAACTTCTTAAAATTGTTAATGCAGGTAAAGACCTTCTTGGCAAATTGCAAACCAACGAAAATGAAATTCACTCGCTTCTAAATGCTCTCGAAGGTGGATATACACTACCACAATTCGGCGGCGATGTTATTCGAGATGGTTCTGCTGTATTGCCAACCGGTCGCAATATTCATGCAATGGATCCTTGGCGAATTCCATCTGATCTTGCAATGAAACGCGGCGCTCACATCGCTGAAAAATTAATTGAAGCCCACCAAGAAGAAAATGGGATTTATCCAGAAACAATCGCACAAGTGCTATGGGGAATGGATACCATTAAAACAAAAGGCGAGCCCGTGGCCATCATTCTTGGTCTCTTTGGTGCTGAACCGATCAAGGATGGACAGGGAAAAATTTCTTCGTATGGTCTTATCCCGATTGAAAAATTGGGGCGTCCTAGAATTGATGTGCTCATGACAGCATCCGGCATATTTCGCGATACTTTTGGGATGCAAATGGATTTTCTTGACCGATTGGTACAACTTGCCGCTTCTGCAGATGAACCTCACGAGATGAATTTTATTCGGAAACATGTCGATGAAATTATGGCGGAAAAAAGAATCACTTTTGAACAAGCCACCGCTCGAATCTTCACGCAGCGCGAAGGCGACTACGGCACCTATGTCGATGATCAAATCGAATCGTCATCGTGGCAAGAAGAAAATGAACTCGGCGATATGTTCATCAAGCGGAATTCCTATTCATACGGAGGCAAGCGAAGCGGAACAGAAAACACTTTGGTTTTGGAATTGATGATGAAAAAAGTAGATCGAATTTCTCAAGAAATCGATTCAGTTGAATATGGGCTAACCGATCATCAACATTACTTTGCACAATCCGGCGCGATGAGCCAAGCCGTTGAAAAACGCAGCGGAAAAAAAGTGTCCGTCAGCTATATCGAATCCTACACTTCCGAAACAAACATTCAGAATCTTGATTCAATGATTCGTATGGAAGCACGCACCAAAATTTTGAATCCGAAATGGTATGATACAATGCTCAAAAACGGGCGAAGCGGTGCCGCAGAAATCTCCTCTCGCTTCACTTATCTCTTGGGCTGGTCTGCCACAACCAAGTCTGTTGACAAATGGGTATTTGATGAATCAGCCAAAACATTTCTTTTTGATGAGGAAATGCGAAATAAACTGGAAAAACTCAACCCGGAAGCATTAAAAAATATGACCGGCAGAATGCTCGAAGCCGCCGGCCGTGGCCTATGGAACGCTTCGGAGGATGATTTAGAGAAGCTCCGCGAACTGTATGCTGATTTGGAAGATAAACTTGAAGGAATAAAAGTGACCTCCTGATTATCACTTTCTTATTAATTACTTGATAATCCACGCTATCGGCTTAACCCCCTTTCTCCTTTTCTCCATTCCACTTTGTTTCAATTTGATAACTTTGTAATCATTCTAGTCACTTATTTATTTCATCGCATTTAAAATGAACTTTCTTGCATCGTTGGAATCGGTTCTTAATCAACTTCCCAAAGAGAAAGGCGGTTACTACTTTTTTTCTATCGAAAGTGAAATTGTTAGCCGATTCCCCAATGGAAAAGAAACCCGGCTTTGCGTTTCGTTCAATAATCGACTTCGGCTCTACTGTGGCTTAAACCACTTAGGGGACGGGAATTATTACATCATTTTTGCGACACGCTATGTGAAATCATTGAAGTTGAAGATCGGTGATCCGGTTCATCTTGAAATCAGAGAAGATTCAAGCCCGCTTGGCGTTGAAATTCCACCTCTCATTGAAGTTTTTCTTAAATCTGATCGAAAAGCTTCGAAGAATTTTGATTCACTTACCGATGGCAAGAAACGAAGCTTGATTCACGGAGTCAATAAGCTCAAGTCTCCAGAAAAAATGTTAGAGAAATTTCAAAAGTTGCTTGCAATTGCAATTACACCAAAAAACGGAAGGAAGGGCGCGTTATAGCACCATTCTTTTAATTTTTATTTGTTTGTACCAAACCAGTTACTCACGAACACCCGAAAGGTGTTAAATTTCTTTCTATTAAATCAAAACTTGTTGTTTCACTCTCCTTTACTTGACATGTATAGCTACTGCTTCAATTTTGTGACCGTAAGAGCAATCATCATCACCTCTTTTTTTCTCTTTACCGCAGAAAATTTACTTGGGCAAGCCGATATGGTTCCCTTTTTCAATCTGAATAGTGCAGTGAGTGTATATGACTTTCTGAAGACAATGCGAGTGAAGAAAATTATTGCTCAATACAATGACGATAATATCAACCTATCTCGTGGTGAGCTTTCAAAATTACTTGATGAAATTGAATCTAAACGCGACTTGCTTTCTTCCACCGAAAAGATTTTGCTTGAGCGCTATAAACTCACCTACCGTGAGGAATTGATTGAGGATAAAGAACTAAGTACTGTATTGATTGATGGTGCCGAAAACTTCGGCTACCGTTTGGGCGATATGTTTTTTTCAGACAAAGAAAAGTTCTTCTATTTCCGTCGCCTTTCAGACAAAAGCACTCTCTTTATCGATATGATGGGTAATGGGACAAACCCTTATCAATTCAGCCCGAATTCGGGGCGAACCTCTATGATTTGGGATGGGGGCTTTCGAGCGAGAGGAACGCTTAAAGGAAACTTAGGATATGCCCTTGCATTTTATAAAGGTTTTTTAAGAGGCGATCGGGAACTTATGTTGCTTGCTCGCCCAATCTTAAAAGCAAATTTCAAGTTTGTTGAGAATATTGATGCTTTTGCAAGTTATGACTTCACCGAGGGCTACATCCGTTACGAAACCGATCCAGAAGAAGATTTTCATCTTTCTGTTCAATTCGGGCGCGAAGATATTCGCTATGGGTTAGGCTACGGAAGCAGGCTCGTTTGGTCAGGAGAATCCCCGGCTCCGGATATGCTCAAGTTTAATTTATCCTATGGTGCCCTTCACTACTCTCAAGTTCATTTGTCTGTTCCGGGGGATTTTTCTTTTAACAGACTTGATAATTTTACCAAGTATTTTGCAATTCACCGCGTTAAGCTCGCATTTACGGAACTCTTTGATATTGGTATCGGCGATATTGTGGTTTACTCCGATCGTGGAATCGACTTTGCATATCTCAACCCATTTCTATTTTATAAATTTGCTGAGCAATCGCTTCAAGACCGTGACAATGGCTTGATGTTCTTTGATATCCAAACCCACTTTTTCAAAAACCTTGAGTTTCAAGCCACCTTCTTAATGGATGAAACACCCGACTTCGGTAACATCAATCGCTTTTCCAATAAATGGGCTTACCAAATTGGCGCTTTTCTTTACGAACCCTTTGGTCTTGAAAATTTTTCCGCTGTCTTCGAATACACTTACATTCGCCCTTATGTTTATACTCATTGGAATCCCAAAAATGTTTACTCTTCTTGGGGCATCGGTTCAGGCCATCGGCTTCAACCTAATTCTGATGAACTCTATGCACGCTTGAATTACAATCTTAGCGATCGTATCCGTTTTCAATTTGAAGCGGCAAGAAGTCGTCACGGCCGAAATCGATTGGCACCCGATGGCAGCATTCTCGAAAATGTTGGCGGTGACATTCGTGTCCCATATCGCCCCGTTGATCCTGAAAATGCACCCTTTCTTGCGGGCGTGCTTCATCGTGGGGTTTTATTGGGTGGAGAAATTACTTTTGAGCCTTGGAAAAACTACTTGCTCAATTTTCGATATCAATTTCGGAGCGATCGAAATACAGAAACAAATGCTCTTGAAGAATCCAGTATCTTTGTTTTTCGCTTTGGGTTTGAATACTAAGTTTATCGCCAATCTCAATGATTTCAAAAATTGAACTGCTCAAAACCCTTGTAGAAACTGAAACCTATATTCGCTTCGAGAAGTATCGTGGGTACGACCCTTATGATGGCTTAATGTCTCCACTATTCACGCTGCCGATTCTCAATTCAAATAAAATTCTCAGATGGGGGTTTCAGCAGGTTTTTCGGCGTCTCCCTATTAATCTTCGCCCGCTACTTGGTATCAGAAAAGGATACAATCCTGTGACTTTAGCACTTTCACTCTATGCTTATAGTAACCTTGCAAAAGCGATACCCGAGCGTTATAGTAATTTCAAAAAGGAATCGCTATTTCTTATCTCGGAGTTAAAAAAATTTGACTCAAGAAATTATCACCCGAATAAGTACAGCGGTGCTGCGTGGGGTTATGATTTCGATTGGGAGGCTCAATACGCACGAATTCCTCGTTTTACACCCACTGTTGTTGCAACAGGATTTGTAACCAATGCTCTCTTTACAGCCTTTCAAGAGTTTAAGTTTGAAGAAGCTTTTGACCTATGTCTTTCAGCAACAAACTTTGTCCGTAAAGATTTAAACCGCACTTTTTTGCCCGATCGCTCAAAAGAATTTTGCTGGTCTTACTCTCCCTACGATAAGCAAGCCGTATTGAACGCCACAATGAAAGGGGCACGGCTTTTATCTCAAGTGTATTCGGTTAGCGGGGATAAGGAACTGATTGAAGAAGCACGACATACAGTGGGTTATGTAATGGCGGCGCAGCATCAATCCGGTGCTTGGTCTTATTCGAAAGGTGATACTCGTGTTTGGTCTGATAATTTTCATACCGGTTATGTACTCGATTGCCTCGATGATTACCGTTCGTATTCAGGCGATCAAAGCATTTCACACGCTTTTCATAAAGGTCTTGAATATTATGTAACGCATTTTTTTGATTCAGATGGGGCACCGAAATATTATGACGCCAACCGTTTCCCGATTGATGCCACATCGGCCGCACAGTCGCTTTTCACGCTTGTCAGATTTGGATATAAAAAAACTGCTTTAGGGGTTATGGATTATATGAAAAGAACGATGTATTCGAAAAAGGGGTACTTTTATTATCAGGAAAAGAAATGGTACAAGAATCGTATTCCTTACATGCGATGGTCAACCGCGTGGATGTTTGCAGCAATGAGCTATCTTTACAGGCACATCGGCGATTAAGGCTTGGAAAAAATTTGCTTAAGTGCCTCAATACATTTTCGATTTTGATGCATCATTCCGATTGAAATCCTCAAACAATGCGGTAATCCAAAAGCCTTTAAAGGCCGAGAGATGATTCCTCTTTTCAAAAGTTCTTCCGATACATCATTCACTTTTGACTCACTTTTCAAATCAATCATTACAAAATTGGCATGCGACGGCACCCAAGCAAGACCTAATTCCTCAAAAGCAAAAGTAAACTCATGATACCCTTGGCGGTTGTTAGCAATTGTTTTGGCTAAAAACGCTTCATCATCCAACGCTGCCAAAGCGCCAACTTGGGCAAGCATGTTGGGCTCGAACGGGAGTTTTACTTTTAATAGGTTATTGATGAATTTCTCATGAGCAAAGCCATACCCCACACGAAGCCCGGCGAGCCCGAATCCTTTCGAAAAAGTTCTCAAAGTGATGACATTATCATAACGATACGACATCGAATCGGGGTAATCCAAACTTTCCGCCGCAAATTCAAAATACGCTTCATCTAAAATGATGATAACCCGCTCCGGAACTCGTTGCATAAAGCGGTCAAATTCATCTTTCGTAAAAATACTTCCTGTTGGGTTATTGGGGTTGCAGAGATACACCACTTTCGTTCGCTCGTTAATCGCTTCTCCAATGGCGTCAAGATTAAATCGGTAGTTTTCCTTCATTGGGATATACTGCACTTTCAAACCGCTTGAATCTGCAAGTACTTTGAAGCCAATGAAAGTATTTTGAGAAGTGATGAGTTCATCGGTATCGCAAATGAAGGTGCGCAAAATATCTGCCATAATGCCTTCTGAACCCGCACCAACAATCACATTTTCGATTTTAAGCTTAAACATTTCCGCCAGCTTTCCGCGAAGCTTTAATGCAAGTGGATCGGGATAATAATTGACACCGCTTGCTGCGGCAACAACTGCTTCAATTGCTTTGGGTGATGCACCAAGAAGGTTTTCATTCGAAGCAAGTTTATGAACTTCTTTTAACCCATACAGGGATTGAATTTCTTCAATGCTTCTACCTGCTTTATATGGCTGAAGGGTTTCAATGTGATTTGGAACTAATTTTGAAACTTGTGGCTCTGCCATTGGAACCAAGATTTCTTCTTCGTTTGACATTGATTTTTCCTCTACCCTGAATAGAATCTTTTATAATCCATCATTAAAAAACCGGCGTTTCTTGATACTCTCCGAATTCTTCACGAAGAACACTGCACACTTCGCCTAATGAGACATACGCGTGCATCGCTTTTATCAGCGAAGGCATCAAATTGGTTTGATTTTTCGCTGCATCGCGAATCTCGCGGATCGCAGTTTGTACATCTTCTTGATTTCTTGATGCTTTGAGTTCCCTTAGCCTTGCAATTTGCATGAGCTGAGATTCCGGTGTGATTTTAAGAATCGGAATATCAATCTTTTCATCTTTCTCATAATAGTCATTGACACCGACGATGATGCGGTCTTTACGGTCAATTTCCTGCTGATATTTGTAAGACGCATCCGCGATTTCCTTTTGTGGGAATCCTCTTTCGATTGCTTCAATCATTCCACCCATTCCCTCGATTTTCTCGAAATAGCGTTCAACGGCTTCTTCAATTTTCACTGTCAGTGATTCAAGGTAGTAACTACCGCCAAGTGGATCGACAGTATTAATCACGCCCGTCTCATTGGCAATAATTTGCTGCGTTCTTAAAGCAATCCTCACTGCCTTTTCACTTGGCAACGCAAGGGCTTCGTCCATTGAATTGGTATGCAAAGATTGTGTGCCACCAAGAACTGCCGCAAGCGCTTGAAACGCCACACGCACAATGTTGTTTTCAGGCTGTTGAACCGTAAGCGTGCATCCTGCTGTTTGCGTGTGAAAACGCAATTGCCAAGAGCGTTCTTCTTTCGCACCGTATTTGTATCGAAGCCGCTTTGCCCAAATTTTTCTTGCGGCTCTGAACTTTGCGATTTCCTCGAAGAAATCGTTGTGAGAATTAAAAAAGAATGAGATTCTCGGCGCAATCACATCGACATTCATTCCACGTTCAATTGCGGCTTCCAAATACGCAAAGCCATCGGCAAGCGTAAATGCAAGCTCTTGAACCGCGGTTGAACCGGCCTCGCGTATGTGATAACCTGAAACGGAAATCGGGTTGAATTTTGGCATCTCGGTGGCACAATATTCAAACATATCAGTGATAATGCGCATCGAGGGCGTTGGTGGAAAAATGTATTCCTTTTGAGCGATATACTCTTTCAAAATATCGTTTTGAATCGTTCCGCGGACTTGCTTCAGGTTTCGTCCTTGCTTTTGCGCTGTTGCAATAAATGCAGCAAGGGCAATCATTGCTGTAGAATTGATGGTCATTGATGTGGATACTTTTTCCAAATTGATGCCTTCAAATATTACTTCCATATCGGCGAGCGACGAAAATGACACGCCGCAGACCCCTACTTCTCCAGAGGCCATTTCGTGATCGCAATCCCAACCCATTAATGCCGGTAAATCGAAAGCAACCGATAATCCGTCTTGACCTCGCTCTAATAAAAACTTGTATCTCGCGTTGGTTTCTTCTGGTGTGGCAAAGCCCGAAAAGAGCCGCATTGTCCACCATTTGCCACGGTAAAGATTTTGATGAATAGAACGGGTATATGGGAATTCACCGCTGTTTCCAATTTCATTCTGATAAGAAATTGGTTCAGTGTCAAGCGGGGTGTAAAGCGGTTCAATCTTTTCCCAACTGAGGTTTTCAAACTTTTGAGAGAGCTCTGGATTGGCTTGATTCTTCTCTTTCCACCGTTGAAAGTCAATTTCCAAGCGTTCTAATTCAGAAATAGCAATATCCATATTTGGTGATGTCATAATTATTGGAATGTGTCTATGAAGTTAAGTAAAAATGATTAACTCCAAAGATTGAATTACAATTTCAGTGCTTCAACAGGCTTTAATCGAGAGGCAATTCGTGAAGGAATAAATGAGGCAACATAACACACAAAAAAGGCAAGGATGGTAACCGTTAGATAATGCCACGGATTGAACGAAAGGGGTAATTCTGATATGTAATAGGTCTCTTCCGGCAAGCCGATGATGTGAAGGTTCTTTTCCAAAATTGTAAGAAGGAAAGATAATAGATTCCCAATCACAATCCCAATTCCTCCAATAATCATTGCTTGAATGGTAAATACCCTTTGAATTCGCTTTGGGTCAAATCCTATGGTGAGAAGAATCCCTATTTCCTCTGTGCGTTCAAGAACAAAAATGAGCAACGTGGAAATGATATTGAACGAAGCCACAACCGTTAGTACAATAAGCAAAAGCGGAATGATGTTTTCTTGAAGTTTTAGCCAAGAGATGATATTTGAGTATTGCTCAAAGACGGTTTGTGAATACATCGGATACTCGGTGTATTGACTAACAATTCGTTCGGTTTCGCCAAGTAGAGTGAAATCGTTTGTTCTCAAATCAAATCCGGAAATCATTTTATCTTTTTTCAAAAAAGCTTGTAGTGCAGTTAAATTTGTAAAGACCTGCACTTCATCGAATCCTTGAGAAAGGCCGGTTTCATAAATGCCGATAACGGTTCCCTTTCGTAGCCTCATCAAAGAAATGACATCTCGTATCGTTAGGTTCATTTCATAAAAAGACTCCTCCTCCTCTTTTGAACCGATTATCAAAAGGTCTTCTCCGATTGAAACACCCAAGGTTGAAGCGAGTTTTTTTCCAATCACAATTGGAATTTTAACCGTGGGATTGTGGTCTTCAAGAGTTATTTCATCTAAAAATTTTCCCGCAATTATTTTATTTCTTAAAAAAGAAACATCTCGTTTCGGGTCTATCCCTTTCAGAATTATCGCATCAATTGAATTCAACTCTTTTTTGTCAATCGCTTTCAGAATTGCTTTTGATTGTAGGTAGGGAGAAACGGCTTCAATGTTGGGGATTACGGTAAGTAATGAATCAAAGGCTTTGGAATAACCAACCATTTTATTTCCTAAGTGGCTCACATTAATATGCGACCCAAAGCCAATTAATTTGGATTGAATGATTTCTGAAAATCCATTCACAATACCCAAAGCGATAATCAGTGCTGAGGTTCCAAGTGAAACGCCTAAAGCCGCAGCCCAAGCAAGAAACGACGCCTTTTTCCCTCGCCCATTCTTACTTGAGAAAATAAACCTTGTTGCAATTTCCCATTCCAGCGTCATTTTGAAAACGAAGGCATGATTTCGGCAAGCGCGTTCAAAAGCCGTTCGTTTTCTTCTTTTTTCCCAATACCCACGCGTAAACATCCCGTCATCATTGGGTAAGACGAGACATCACGAACCAAGATATTTCTTGATTGAAGCAATTGAAATACTTGCTTTGGATCGGAAACTCGGATCACGAAAAAGTTCGCATCGGTTTCAAAGACTTTTGTATTTGGAATTTCTTTCAAAAGAATTTCCATTCGCGCTCGCTCTTCTAAAATCGAATTCACTTGAGATTGTATCAAATCATACCGTTCGATGAGTTTCACAGTTGTAATTTCAGCAAGGCGAGACGAGGCAAAGGGAATCTTTGGTTTCAGCAATTCAGCGATTAAATCGGGGTTACTGATCGCAAACCCGACTCTTAACCCTGCTGCTGCAAATGCCTTTGAAAAGGTTCTTAGAATTACCACATTTCCATAATCGTAAATAAGCGAAAGCGCTGACTTCTGCCGAGAGAATTCGATATAGGCTTCATCAATCAGAACAATAGCATTGGATTCTTCAACAATGCGAAGTGTATCTTCAAATTTTAGTGATTTACCCGTTGGGTTATTGGGTGTGGTGAGTGTAATCAGATTAGGCCTTGAGCGCTCGGCTTCCTCCAAAATAGATTCAACATCATAATCGAGTTCATCCGTCATTCCAACTTTCAAAATCTCTGCTTGAAGAATCCCCGCGACTTTCTCATAGAGCGAAAAGTTAGGCGTGGGAATCAGCACTTTTGCACCACGCCACAGAGTAGCCAAAAAAATCGTGTAAATCAGTTCATTGGATCCATTTCCGCCCATCACACATTCTTTTGGCACACCGATATGGTTTGCAAAACTTTCAATGGCTTCTTGAGGGAATAAATTGGGATATCGGTTCCATTCTTCTTTATAGAAAGTATTAAGGATATCTAATTTTAAGTCGTTTGGGATGTCATTCGGGTTTTCATTCTGATTGAGTTTTACTTCTGCTACTTGCCCGCCAACAACAGCATAAGGCGTCATTTCGCGAAGCGCCGGATTGATATGATCCAGAAAATCTTTTTCTGTTGGAAATTTCAGCATTTCTAATTTGATATTACTTTTGTAAACCAACCTGAGCAACTTAAGGTTGATTTTCCTTTAAGAATGAAAATAACAAAGCCGCGTGGATTCTCTTGCAAAACTTTTTGTGTCTCTAGGAATCTTATTTCTCTTCGTCGGGATTGGGATTTGGGGATTGAATCGAGTAGGAATCCACCCTTTCTCTTGGTTTGGTCGATTGCCGCTTGACTTTCAATTGGACTACCCAAATATCAAGTTCTATTTTCCCTTGGGTAGTATGATTTTAATCTCACTCTTCTTAAGCCTCATACTTTATTTGTTTAACAAGTTTCGCGGCCAGTTTTAAGAAATTGAGATTCTTGATTGGATCAACGAACAAATCTTTAACCGGCTTCGCTTTTACATTGTAGGATAAAAGGCGGTTCTTTATCTTTATTTCTTTCAATTTCAATATTCACTTGATGACTCGGCTCTCATTATTCATTCTCAGTTTCCTTTTCGTCAACGCGTTTTCTCTTTCCGCCCAAGATTTAAATCAACTACGGATGTTTGGCGATCAATCAAATACGACTACGCCGGCAGGGGAAAGTCGTTCTCTTCTTCTCAAGAACTACTTTTCATCATTTAATCAAGATCAAAGCCCCATCGACCGTTTATCGAATTCCACTCAAGCCTCTCCTGTATTTCCATCTTTTCCTCTTGAAGGGGTCATTGACCCAAGTAAATATCTATTAGGTTCAGGAGATATATTTGAAATTAGTGTTGCGAGTGTAACCCCGGTTATTTTTAGGGTTAGCGTGAATGTTGAAGGTAAAATAAACATCCCAAATGTTGGTTCATTTGAAGCCGCGGGAAGATATCTTAGTGAAATTAAACCTGAAATCATTTTAAAATTAAAAAGACTCTATAAAGACGAAGCAATCAATGTTTCTTTATCCAATCCTCGTTCATTCATTATTGCAATTTCAGGCGCTGTTAAAACCCCCGGAAAATATGTTGTTTCTTCGCTTGACCGTTTGGATAAAGTGATTTTGCAATCAAACATTTCTCCCCCAGAGCCAACACAGTTGGCTCCAAATATTCAAAGTGATCGGTTAAATAGTGACAAGCTCTCGGTTAGGCTTTATCCAAATGCTAGCCCGCTTATTCAACCATCGCTCAGGCATATTTCTATCCGTCGAAAAAATGGCAGCGTATTTAAAGCAGACTTATTGCGGTTTTATTTAACCGGAGATCGATCAACCAATCCGAATCTTCAAGAGGGTGATGTTGTTACAGTGCAAAATGCCGCAGCAGGAGAAGTTGATAAAATAGGAATTTATGGGGCAGTACAAATTCCATTAATATGTGAATATCATCCGTCCGATAGCCTTCTCACCTTATTTTCATTTGCCCAAGGCGGAACTCAAAATGCTGATTTAGAACAGGTACAATTGGTACGAGAGAATAATGGCACCTTTGAATCCAAAATTATTAATTTAACTCGCGTAATTGAAGGAAAAGAGCCGAATTTCCCACTTCTTCCTAACGATCGTATTCAAGTTCCAGAAAAAAAACATAAAAAATTAGGAAATATTACGATTAAAGGAGAAGTTAAATACCCCGGTTATTTTTCAATTCATGAAGGTGAAACGACATTAAAGCAAGTCATTACCCTTGCCGGAGGATTTACTGAAAATGCATTATTAAATGGTGCAAAGATTTTTAGAAAACCAAAACCGGAAGATCCAAATGCAAGAGAACCGATATCCGTGACAGACCCCGGCTTCGAACGGGCAAGAATTGTTCGTGGGAGCAACCTTAGTTCCGAAGAGGCACAAACCTTTGATTTAGATTTTGCGGCAAGAAGAAATTTTGTATCCGCGAATTTTAACGAGATTTTCTCAAAAGAGAGCAATAAAGATATTGAGCTTTTAGATGGCGATGTTGTGATTATCCCAAAGGATGATCAAACCGTGTATATCGTCGGTCAAGTTCAACGACCCGGTTTTATTAAATATCGAAGCGGTTGGAAAGTGGAGGACTATATTTTAGCGGCGGGCGGTGAAACCTCGGAATCTTCCGGCGATGTTAAAATTATGAAAGCAGGAAGCGATGAATGGAAAAACCCCGGCGAAACCATCATTGAATCCGGCGATTGGATTATTGCCCCGAAAAGAGTAAGAAAAACATTTTCTCAGGTACTCTCTGAATATTCACCGATATTATCACTCTTTGCGACAGTGGTTACCTTAGGTGTTTTAATCTTTCAAGTTACTCGCTAAAAATTCCATTTCGCTTGAAATGAATCTCATTTTCTAATTAAGAATAAAGCGACCAAGAGATCCCCCCACACATTTTCAATTTTTTAACTCCTTCCGCTCGGTGATTTTGACATACTCAATCACCTTCGCTTTTCACTCTTCACTTTTTTTCTTCACTGAATTTATTACTTCACCAGCATGATATTCTTTGCTTGGATAAAACTCCCTGATTGCTGCGACCTTGATGAGCTCACTTGAGTGCTTGACGAGTTGATTTCAATCCAGTAGAAATAAAGAGCTCTGGTTGAACAAAAAACTCCCCATTCCTTACCACATACTTCAAAGGCGCATTTCCGCAGAAGCCGTAGGGCGAGAACTGCTGGTCGGCGGGGTCTATGGCATAGAAGCGGTTGAAAAAATTATTAGAATGAGATTTGAATTAAACTGGTCCAGAAATTAAAATCGAAATTTCGTTTTCTCCAATTCGGATTGTTTTCCCCATTCTTTTTTTCTTTGTTTTGAAACTTGGGTGTTTAAGAAATCGGCGGATTGCAATTGCCACTTGGTCTGGCTGTATTCTTAAAACTACAAGGCAATACGATTAGTGGTTCCAATTTAATTTTTCAAAATCACTATCCCTTGTAAAGAAAGTTACTTCTTTGAGGGAGTGAAGGAGAGGGAGAATATGATTAACATCTTGCATCCCTTTTTGCCCGATTTCAACCCCGATTTGACGGAAGGGTATCTTAAACAGCCGAAGTTTTTTTCGCTCTTCTTGTGCGATATTCTCGTCGAGTATGTACATCTCGAATTGATTTAATAGCTAATTCTACAGCTTCAGCAACAGCTTCAGGTGGAATAAGTGAATTATATTTTTCTGAAATAGATTGAAACGTTTTCCCTTTAGAGACATAAAATAGTGCATCTGCTACCGCGATTCTCGTCCCTATGAAACGCAATTCACCATTTCCTTTTTCAGAGTCGGATTCGATGTACTTTCCTAAGATTTTTCTCATGAGGCTCTTTTATTGTTCATCTTAGATAACTATTTGTTTTCAAAAACCAAAATGTAGCTTATAAATTTTTGCCCTTAGTTTCAATAACATAGCGTAGGTCGAGAACTGCTGATCGGAGGGGTCAATGGTACAGAAACGGTTGAAGTCGGTGTTGTAAATACGTGCCCTAAAGTTTCAGAGTTTGCCGTCGCCTTCGTTTTCTTGGCCGGAGAAGTAATAGCGGTACCACTATGTTAGGCCGTTACCTACAGTTGCATACTTTATTATACTAGAGGTGGGAAGGTCTGTCACTTCTGATTTGCTCTTACAATTTTTCCTCAAGTATATCAGTAGAACTTTTCACATACAGAGGTTTACTCAGTTTAAAAGCTACTAAATTTTCGTATATTGTCAGATTCTGAAATTTGATTCAAATCTATTTTGAGTATCGTGTTTATACCTTTTTTCTATATGTCGGTATATGATAAAGAAAATTTTAACTCCTCAACAGAACAGTTATAACTTGAGCATACCTCCAAACTATATCGGTAAAAAGATTGAAATACTGATTTATGCTTTGGACGAAGTCGTACCTGAAAAGTTTGCTTCCCCAAAAAAGACCTTTTCTGATTTCTGTGGTATTTTATCGGAAAGTGATTATCAATCATTAAAAGCCCACTCCGAAGAGGCGCGAAAAGAATGGAACAGAGATATTTAATCGATACCAATGTTATCATTGATAATTTCGGAAACAAGCTTACTCCAAGCGCAAAATTTTTCTTTAATAACTTAGAAATAATTATTTCTGCTATTACAAAGATTGAATTATTAGGTTGGAAAGGTGCTACAGAAAATCAATTAACCCCGGTATATCGATTTATTGAACTTGTGACTGTTTTACCAATCAGTGAAGATGTAGTAAACCTCACAATTTCTATCAGGCAATCCAAAAAAATTGCTTTAGGGGACGCTTTAATTGCCGCTACCGCAATTGTTTATGACTTTAATTGCCGCTACCGCAATTGTTTATGATTTAACACTCATTTCCCGGAATATCGCCGATTTTACGAATATTGATGGACTAAAAATTCTTGACTCGAATACTCTTTAATAGTAGTATCCGTGCTAAGTCATATTTTAATAAATGTTTCCCTCCTTAGTACTTTAATAAATATTTTCAAAACCATCAACGGCGAATTTCCGCAGAAAGCGTAGGGCGAGAACTGCTGGTCGGCGGGGTCTAAGGCATAGAAACGGTTGAAGTCGGTGTTGTAAAGCCGTGCTTTAAAGTTCCAAAGTTTGCCATCGCCTTCGTTTTCTTGGCCCGTGTAGTAATTTCTATCCTATTACTTATCTCGGATAAGTAAGTCTTCCATTGAGTCGAGCTATTTCTTCAATACTAAAGTCATATCTTACAATTATCTTATATCCAGCACGAATTTCTTCCCAACTGTATTTGGCGACTGTATCGGGATCAAATATGTAAATTGATAATGTATCTGATGATGAACCAATTTCTTTGCGTAAAATAGTCTCATAATCATCGCTAAAGACACCCAAATACAAATACGTGTAGTCAATTATGTAATGAGTGTCACCGGGTATAAGTTTACTAAAATTAGGCTTAAAAGATGGTAAAGTTGTATCTGGATGTATTGATCCTTGATACGGGTCTGGATATGGTTGAGCCCCTACTAAATAGAGAAGGGTGTCAGTGGAATTATTAGAAAGACTTACATTATATCTCCCGACACAACCAACTAATGATAAAGTAAATAATGCTAAAAGAAATATTTTTTTCCACATATATAATAAATTTATTTTCTTAATAAAATTGGAGGAAATTGACTCTGTCGAGGATAAATCCGAGGGTAGTCTCTTTCAAAATTATTTCAATTCACCCCATACCTTGCAAAATAATCCGCCGCATATCGATTGGCCTCCATTTCAAAATCTTGTATGTCATGCGTGCTAATTCTAGCACCCCAAGGGTCATTTCTTACCCACTGTGCTGACATAGCACTCAATAAACTGGGGATACCAATATTAGACAAATATCTAAATCCCAACTTTCGACTTTGAAAAGTATGACCATATTCGTGCATCAATAGGGGGTCATTAAGTATATCAAATGATGAATTTGGTGTGTCTGCCCAGATATGCTTACCTAAGGAAACACCACTTCCTTTACCGTTATAACTTACTGAAAAAGTTACTCCACCAAAGTATCTGACCTCGTCCACATTTCCTGTTAGGTTCATCCATTGTGAGGTTATAGCTCCAATATTTGATTGGGGTTGCTCCCAACTATTTTGGAGTATTCCACTCCCTATTTTTTCCCAGAATCCTTTTGTTTCATCCAAATAATAGTCTCCCAGAAAAATTTTAACTGAATTTTCTAAACACGTAAAATCAAGTGAGAAGACCGAATTTGTAAAATTAAATGGAATGCTGAGTGAAGAGGTTAAATTCTTTAGCGCATCTGTACCGGCGATGATAGGCCCTATAATCGGAATACTATAAGTTAACCCCTTTCCAAGCGTTGAACCAACCCTACTAATAGAGCCACTTACTACTGCATCAAGGCCGTCAAATACATTCTTTATATTTCCCTCATATATTTGTGTAATAAGGTTAAATACTCCAAAAATATTGAAAAACTCCCCATTCCTATCTACAAACATCAGCGGCGAATTCCCGCAGA
Source organism: Chloroherpetonaceae bacterium (assembly GCA_033763895.1). Taxonomy (NCBI): domain Bacteria; kingdom Pseudomonadati; phylum Chlorobiota; class Chlorobiia; order Chlorobiales; family Chloroherpetonaceae; species Chloroherpetonaceae bacterium. Next base: position 157,124 of record JANRJQ010000007.1, read on the forward strand.
AGGCGTATGGAGAGAACTGCTGGCCGTTGGGGTCTAAGGCATAGAAACGGTTGAAGTCTGTATTGTAAAGCCGTGCTCTAAAGTTCCAGAGCTTGCCATCGCCTTCGTTTTCTTGGCCGGAGATGTATTTTAGGAACTTTAGTGTCGGGTCGCCGCCTACGAAGGTAGGCATTAAATCCATCTTCTTAATCCGTCCTCTTACCTTGTGTTAAGAACTTCTTTTTTGTTTTAATTATTTTTTCTATATTTCTAAGTTACATAAATTGTAATTTAGTTCTAAGTTTGGTTATAATAAAAAAATATCCGTTTATTGCTTTTATTAAGGCACATGCTGATTCCTCTATTCCATTACAAGAATGGTACCATTCTGTTAAGTCAGCTAGTTGGAAGAATCATGCTGATTTGAAAGCACATTACCCTTCTGCTGATTTTATCGGAAACGGAAGGTATGTTTTCAACATCAAGGGTAATAAATATAGATTAATTGCTTTTGTACACTTTAAGATTCGTACTGTCTTTATCAAATTTATTGGAACACATGCAGAATATGATAAAATCGATCCTAAAACCATAGAGCAAATTGATTATTAATTGATTGAATTAATAATAGGGTTATTTTTGTATCAAAACTTTAATTAGTATATCTCTCATGAAAATCAAAACAAAATCAGAATACACTGCCGCAATAAAGAAACTTGAAACTTGGGCACAAAAAAATCCTGATGGAAATGATCCTGAAACGAACATGAAAATGCAAATGATTTCTGAAGCAATTGAAGCCTATGAGGATAAATCTCTGCCAAGTTCATTTCGGGAAATTCCCCAACCAACCACAATACCAGATGCTTTAAGATATAAAATGTATGAACTTAATCTAGACCAAAAAGATTTGGCAAAAAAATTGGGTATTGCACCGACAAGAATTTCTGAAATTCTTTCAAAAAAGAGAAAAATAAATTTGAGTTTAGCAAAAAAGCTACACTCAAAACTCGGGCTTGATCCAAGGTTTATTTTAGAAAAAGCTTAATTGAATTTAATTAGGATTTACCTTTGTATTGAATTATTTATTCGGATTTACGAATTCTTACTGTAAATTCTTTTTTCTTCCTATTTCCGCAGAAGGCGTAGGGCGAGAATTGCTGGTCGGCGGGGTCTAAAGCATAGAAACGGTTGAAATCGGTGTTGTAAAGTCTCGCTCTAAAGTTCCAGAGCTTGCCATCGCCTTCGTTTTCTTGGCCGGAGAAGTAATAGCGGTAAAAAAATGTTAAGCACTAATCGATTCATTAGTGTCTCTTAGAGTTTTACTAATGTCGTGCTCACCACAGATTCCCGACGCGTCGCTCCACGACTTGCGGAAATGACATAAAGGGTACAACGCTTCTTCAATCTTAATTGACAACTCCTACTTCACCAACATCATCTTCTTTGTTTGCACAAAATTGCCTGATTTCAACTGATAGAAATACACCCCGCTCGCGAGCTTCGCCGCATTGAAATTCACTTGATACTTCCCTGCCTCTTTTGGTTCATTCACGAGTGTAGTCACTTCGCGACCCAACACATCATACACCTTAAGCGTCACTTGCCCGCTTTGCGGCAATTGATACGCAATCACCGTATTCGGATTGAAGGGGTTCGGGAAGTTTTGTTCAAGCGCAAACTCCGTTGGTAACAATGTCCTTACTTCACTTTCAAGCAACGTTTTATCACCTACCAATACCTTAAAACTCATCACATCTTTCGTTCCGGCAAAGCCATACACACAGCTTCTACTTAGCGAACTCACCCGCTTTTGCGATTCATCCACCAGAAGCACTTCCAAACCCTTTGGAACAGACTCAATCCCCATCACCTGAATCGTATGCCATCCACGTTTCAACGACCGCACTTCAAACTGCCATTCTTCTTTACCGACAAAGGGCGGACGGATATCCACGCTATATCGCGGAAACGCCTCATCCCAATTGCTATGCGGGAAATAGAGGTACGCCAAATCATGCGCAAGCGGTGGCTCGGGATAATCAAATGCATCGCGCCCTTTTGTGGCTACAGATGATACGCCAAGCTCATTATCCACATCTTTATTTTCTGGCGTGGTTAAGTGGATTTTCAAACGCCAGCCATCAGTAGCGTTCTCCGCAAATCGTTGAGATTCTTCCGTGGTGGAAAGTGTGGTTGTTGTGGCGGGGTTAGGAATCACCAATTGTGTAATGCCGGCAGGGATATTCACATAATATCCAACATACGGCGTCATTGTATTTTCAATGGTATATGCACCATTATAGCCGCGAAGTGCCGAGCCGCTGAGGTCGCCGAAAACCGAGGTCGCCGTTTGAACCGCACTCCACGACACCGCCGTGTTAAACGGATTGGTGATAATATTCCAACTATTTGCACGCACAGGGATAAGTGCACGGTTATTCGAGAGCGAAAGATTCCCGTTAAAAGCCGGTGCGGTTAATCCCCTGCGTGCTATAACCCAAACGCCTTCACCAATATTGGTTCGCGAGGCCGGTTGAAGTAAATCGTATGTAGTGCCATTGTCAGTAAAAATGCGCCAATCTTTGGCATCGACTTGAGTAATACCAAAATCAGATGGAGAAATTCCACGACCCGGCAGCCCTGTAAGTCGATAACTCGTATTCGAGACCGTTTCTTGTCCGCTTAAATTCGGGACACTCGGTAAGGCTTGTGCCGCTATTGAAATCGGTGATGAAACGGCAGCCGAAACCGTGCCTGAAACATTGACCGTTTGTGCGGCCGCGCCTGTACTGGTATGTGTAATTTGACCGGACGGCGTGCCTGCGGTTTGACCTGTAAGCCGCACTTGAATGGCCGTTGGCCCCACCGTTCCGCCTAATTGAGATAGGTTAATGATTGAACCGAATTGACCTTGATTCCCAACACGAATTGCATAGCCCGTTGGTGCTGTAATTACGACTTGAGCGGTTAACCCCGACCACGAAACCTGATACCCCTGAACCTGAGATGGGATACCAATTGATGTTGAAAACGCAGTCATCGAAGAGGAGACTGTTATGGATGAAAGGGTTGAAGCAACATTCCCCGATACCGCAACCGTTTGAGTAAGTGCACCAGTTGAAGCGTGTGTGATGTTTCCGCTAAAATTTCCTTGCGACGTTCCGGTGAGCCTCACCTCAATTGGTGTTGTTGGAAGTGAATCTCCTTGTCTTGCAAATGCTAACCGAGAAACAAATACATTTTGTGTTCCCCCTCGCCTGACTTCAAAGCCTGCCGGAGGTGTCACAATCAAGCTATCTGAAAGATTTCTGCCATTTACAAAATATTGCGACGTGCTCGAAGGCGTACCGGCGGTTGTACTAAAATTAAATGGTCCAACAGTGCTAAGCCCAATCAAAGGATTTTCAGTAGTGACACTTCCGCTCACCGCCACATTTTGCGTGGTTGCGCCTGTGCTCGTATGGGTGATGTTCCCGCTGAATGAACCTGCAATTGCGCCGGTAAGCCGAACTTGAATGGTGGTAATTGCAAGCGTACCGCTTGAAGGCGCAAGACTCAGCGCACTTGTTTGAAAACTGCCACTCGTCCCTTGCCGAATCTCAAACCCGCTTGGTGGTGTAATGACGACATTCCCCGTTAGGTTTGACCCGGAAACCGTGTATTCTTGCGCTGTTGAAGGCGTGCCTGTAGTTGAAGAAAAAGCGTTTAGGGTTGAACTACTTACGGTGACAAATGAGGTCGCTGTCACCGTGCCGCTCACCGCAAGTGCGAATGGGGTCGCGCCACTCGAGGTCACGCGAACGGAATCGGAAACGTTACCCGATGTTGTTCCTGCTAAACGAACTTGAATGGTCAAGTTTTGCAAAGTTCCACCAACAACGCTCGATGTCATTTGCGATTGAAATGACCCGCTTGTCCCAAAGCGCCCTTCAAATCCATTTGGAAAGGATACAGAAATCGATTCGCGGACATTCGTCACATTTAGTGAAAACGATTGCGTTGCGGAAGGAACCCCCGGGGTAGTTGCAAAAGTTGTGAGAGAACCGGAAGCGAGCGAAAGTTGCGGCGTTGTTCCCGTTAAATTCCTTGAAAAGGTTAATAGATTCGGATCTTGAGCAGTAATCAGGTCAAGCCTACCGTCGCGATCCAAATCTGCCGTTAAAACTTCATTCACATTCGACAAAAATACCCTTGCACTTACCGCGCTTGCAAACGACGATACCCCAAGCGCCCCGGGCGAACTCACATTTCTATAAACCAATAATTGGGAAGTAAAGCCGGTATTACACACAATTAAGTCGTTTCGCCCATCGCCATCAATATCCGATGCATCAACATCGTTATAATTCCCCGAGACAGCGGAGTAAGAAACAAACCCGATAAAACCTTGCGAGCTGATGGCTGAACCGCTCGTAATATTATTTTGAATAAACATCACGACAACCGGAGAAAAGCGATTGGTAAAAACAAAATCAAGCCGACCATCACCATCCAAGTCGGAGAGTTTGAGATTATAGGCAGGATTGACGGAGTTCAGCGCAACTTGGGTTCCTAATGTGGTGGCAGTGAAATTTCCCGTTCCCGCATTGTTTTGATAAATGAGAATAGTCGCGCTGTTTCTGAAACCCACAGCGATATCCACTTTCGAATCACCATTCAAATCCCCAACAGCCAAAAATTCATTTCCTGAAAACCCGCTTGAATAATTCACCGCCGTTTGAAACGCCGCACTCGTTAAACTTCCACCGGAATAGAGATTTCTAAGCAGACTGATGCCATTGGTGCCGTTGCGATTGCTCACCACAAGGTCTAACCGGCCATCGTTATCAATATCGGCTATCGCCACTTGCCCGGGCTCTGAAAAACCTGAAATCACAATCGGGGCTTGGAATGAAATGCTGCCAGATGTAGAAGTATTTCGGAAAATAGAAATCGAGCCGCCGAATAAATTATTGCAAACAATATCCACTCGCCCATCGCCATCAAAATCACCGGTGGCGAGATGGTTTGGAAAATCGCCGCCTGTCGAAAGGTATAGGGGGGATGAAAAGAAGGATTGGCTGAGCAATTGCGGGTTATTTGTATTTCGAAATATAACCAAGGAATCGCGCGAGGGATAAGCAGCGATAATATCCAAGATGCCGTCATTATCGAAATCCACAGCTTTGGGAGAAAACGGCTGATCGATAAGATCAAGCGAGGCGGTCGAAGCCAATGAGCTTGGCGCAAAAGCGGTTGAGCCGGAAATCGTTGGTGTAAATTTTCGTGTGCTCAGCGCAGTTAAGCCCGTAGCCGTATTGGTTACAGAAATAAAATCGTTTTGAGCATTGGTAGGCGTAGTGACGGTCAGTTGCGTTGCGGTCGCGGCGGTTACGGTGGCTATGGCAGTGCCAAACCGCACTTGATTATTCGCTGCCGTGGTATTAAACCCGCTGCCTATGATAGTAATCGGCGTTCCTTCTGAACTATTGGCGCTGGTTGGGGTGAAGGAGCTAATGCTTGGTCGTAGCGATGGATTCACAGTACCAAGAACAGAAACCGTTACTGATTGAGCGCCGGTGCTGGTATGGGTGATTGTCCCATTAAATGAACCCAAGGTTACGCCGGTAAGTCTTGTTTCAATTTGAATTGATGCGGCTTGGACTCCGATAGCCAACCGAGTTGAATATGGGTTTGTCGTTCCCCCCCGTCGAATTTCTAACCCTTGGGAAGCCGTAAGAATCAAACTATCGGTTAGGTTTTCACCTTGAACGGTATAAATATTTGAATTGGATGGAATCCCTTGTGTTGTTGCCAGAGGAGGTAATGAATTTGAGCTTACCGTAATTTTAGGACCACCTGTTACATTTCCTGAAACCGGAATTTTGAGCGAAATGCTTGATGAGGAGTGACGCATCGTGTCACTGATAGTTCCCGTTTGACCGCCAGTTAAGCGAAGCCCAATCGGAAATGCCGGATTTGTTCCAAAAGAAAAATTTGTACTGACTTGATTTGAAAATGTTTGGACCGCGCCATATTGAAATTCAAACCCTGTGGGCGCAACAATGTTTAGCGCTTCACGCAGGTTTTTGACATTCAATGAATAGGTTTGAACATTAGAGGCAATACCAAAAGAAGTTGAAAATGAATTTAAGGTGCTTGGGGCCGCTGAAATTTCTGCAACAGTGCCCAACAAATTTTTGGCAAATCCATAAACAATCGATTTCGTTGAATAAAACAAATCTAATCTTCCATCATTATCCAAGTCCAAAATGGCCGCACTTTGAATATCTGCGGGGTCAGAACTCACAACCCTTGCCGCAAGAAAGGAATTGGATGATAAATTTCCCGAACTGTTATTTTGAAAAACGAGAATTTTACCTTCCCCGCCATTCACAGCAATTAGATCATTTTTTCCATCGCCATTAATATCTGCTGGGATTACATCTCTAAAACTACCGGAGGCCGCCGGGTAAACAATCGGTGCGCCAAACGAAGCAACGGTAAAGTTTCCTGAAAGCACATTATTTTGAATGAGAGAAAGCGAGGATGTACCGCTCTCATTGAGAAACACAAAATCTAAACGACCATCATTATTTAAATCAGAAAGTGTTAAATCCATTGTAGGATTGCCAACGTTTAGAGTAAATGGAGACGCAAAAGTCGATGATGTGAAATCGCCCGACGAGGCGGTGTTGCGCAATAGTACAAGCGAATTCTGTGTTCGATTCCCGACGCTAATATCCCCCTTCCCATCGTTATTAAGATCACCAACGGCAAAATACTCATTATTGGAGAGGCCTGTAGAAACATTAAACGCCTGCTTAAAAGAAATCTCTCCTAATGACTCTGATTCTCTTACATTTCGTACCAAACTAATGCCACTACTGCCACTGGCATTGGCGACGATTAGATCAAGTTTGCCATCTTGGTCTATATCCGCAATTGCCACTTGCGACGGGCTACTGAAACCGATGATATTAAAGGGGGTTCCAAAACTGATAGTGCCGCTTACCGATATGTTTCGGTAAATAGAAATTGCATTTGAAGATTGATTCACTAGTACTACTTCCGGTTTACCATCGTTATCAAGATCGCCAACTGCGGCATGAACCGGTAAAGTGACATTGGCTGGTAACGTGATTGGCGTATCAAAATATTCTGCTCCGTTGGTGTATCGGTTTTTATAAATTCCAAATGTTCCATTATTAAACAACGCCAGATAATCCGTTTTTCCATCATCATCAAAATCAGCCGCAAGTTGAAACGCGGATTCATTTGGAAAGTCACTCTGATTTGCCCACGAAAACGATTGTTCAGAAATGGATTCAGTAGGGGAAAAAGTTGGTGTGAATTTCAACTTCGAAACTCCCGTTCCATTTGTTTGGGGATTGGTCACGGTGATAAAATCATTCGTTGCGCCGGCAGGGACAGAAACCACCAATTGCGTCGCTGTTGCAGTGCTCGCCGTTGCCCGAGTTGCGCCAAACCGCACAACATTATTCGATACTGTGGTATTAAACCCACTGCCTGTGATAGTTACTGAGGTACCAACATTGCCGGAGCTTGGGGTAAAGGATGTAATTGCAATTTGCGCGAAGGCATGAACTAATAGTAACGGGGTAACAATCAAGTAAGTCAATAAAAACTTTTTCATTGCGGTGATCTTGGGTTTTGGTTTATGGTTGGTTTGTTGGTCTTATCGGTGGCGAAGGCAAATCGGGCAAAGCGGTAGGCGTGCCGGTATCTCCACCGCCGCCGCCGCCGCCAAGCAGCACAACCGCGCCCGCCCCCACAAGCCCGACACCGCCTAAAACCCAAAGCCACGGAAATCCGCCTTTGCTTTCTTCAACCTTGGTTGGTGCAGGCGGTTGAGGTGCTTTCGGTGGCGTTGAAGGTGCCATAGTTTGTGCACGGAGGAGTGAGTCTTCGCGCGCTTCTTTCACTCTTTGCGCTTCGGCTATTGCTTCTGCATTTTTTCCGCTTTCACGCTTTTGTGCGGCTTCAATGCTTTCGCGGGTACCAACCCAATAGGTTTTGGATTTATTCGGATTGATGAAAATATCTTGTTTGCCGGCAAAGAAATCTTTGGCTTGTACGGTGATGATTTGCGTAACCGAGGGCATCACCAAATAAGTAAAGATTTTTCGATCGTCGGAGATTACCGGATTTCCATAAAAGCCATCATCCACATTGGTGCTGATTTGGAGATTGACATCCAATGTATTTTTCAAAATCAGAACACCGTAGCCATTCTTGACCTCAGAGCCTGCAACTTCAGCCGCTTCAATGAATACAATCGACTTGCGTTCATCTTTGGGGTCTTCTTTTGCAGGGGCTAACGGCTGAACGGCAATCGGCGGCGGCATGTTTTCGCTCCTAAGCTTGACATCGTAATACTGCCCGATTTTTTCCTGAAAGGTGAGCGTGAGTTCTAAGTTTTCAAAAAGACTGTTGAGCGGGGTGAGTGTGATTCGGGTCGGCTTCTCTGCTTCAAAAAAAAGCGTGTAAACATACTTGGTTTCTTTGCCTCGCCCTTCCTTGCGTTTACGTGTATCAACGGGTTCGGGGTCGGAGAAAATATCCAGTTCCCCAACCTCTGACGCAAATACAACGGCACCTGCCTTTGGATAACTTGATGAAATCAGCGGTCCTGTTTTGGTGGGCTTCGCTTCGATAGGACGCGAGTCTTGCGCAAACAGGGCTTTATTTGCAATCAAAACAAGAAGAAGAAAGATAAAAACGCGACAGAGAGAAGTTGGCGAAAGGCGCATGTATAATTGAGTTGATTGATAGAGTAAATAAGTTTTTTTAGCTACGATAAGATAACCAATCCAACCTTTTGTTAAAAAAATTGAACAAAAAAGGCGACCCTGTGGACGCCTCAAACATTCACAATTTTTTAACTCACCAACGCTACAGTGATTTCGATACTTCGATAGTCTCAGCGCATTGCAGGCTCAATCACCTTCGCATTTCATTCTTCACTTATCACTCTTCACTGAATCTATTACTTCGTCAGAATCATCTTCTTTGTTTGCAAAAGGTTGCTCGATTGCAGCGAGCCTGACGTCCTAATTCTAATACGGTAGAAATATAATAGCTGCTTCAACAAAAAATCATTCCATTCCTATCCACAAACATCAGCGGCGAATTTCCGCAGAACGCGTAGGGCGAGAACTGCTGACCCTTGGGGTCTAATGCATAAAAACGGTTGAAATCGGTGTTGTAAAGCCGTGCTCTAAAGTTCCATAGCTTGCCGTTATTAATGTTGTAAATTTAATGCATTACCACTAACTTTAGCCAACATGTTTATATTAAAAAGTACAAACTATTACTTATTTTCACGCCTCACTAGACTTAAAGGTAATTCAATTATTTAATAAGAGAAAATTGACTTTTTACTCTATTAATACAATTCAAACATTCCAGTAAAATGAGACAAGTAAAAGTATATACCACAGATAAGGAATACAGCCATTTTGTAGAACTGGCTAAAAACCTGCATTATGTTAAAAAAATTGAAACGGATGATGAGCCAACAAAAGAAGAAATTATCAGCAATTTAAAGCGCGGTTTTGAAGAAATAAAATTAATTAAAAAAGGCAAATTAAAAACGACTCCCGCAAAAGAATTTTTGAATGAGTTATAAAGTTGAAATAACTTCTAACTTTAAGAAGGAAGCAAAAAAGCTTACAAAAAAATACCCATCACTAAAATAAGAACTTGCTGATCTATTTTCCGAACTGGAAAAACACCCTACAAAAGGAATTCCTCTTGGTAATGTTGTTTATAAAATTCGAATTTCTATAGCTTCCAAAAATAAGGGGAAGTCTGGTGGTGCAAGAATCATTACATTTGTGAAAATTATTGATGAAACAGTTTTCCTGTTTTCCATATATAGTAAAGGCGATGTGGATACACTTACTGATAAACAAATACAGGAAATCATGAAGGAATTTATATAACGTATAAAATTGTATAAAATGCGTTTTTTGAAATATTTCCGCAGAAAGAGTAGGGCGAAAATTGCTGACCCTCGGGGTCTAAGGCATAGAAACGGTTGAAGTCGGTATTGTATAATCGTGCTCTAAAGTTCCAGAGTTTGCCGTCGCCTTCGTTTTCTTGGCCGGAGAAGTAATCGCGGTCTCAGAGATTTTGGATTACTAAACCAATCGAATTACAACAGATTTGTGCTATTTTACTTTTTTTATTTGAAAATAGTAATTTAATTATATTGTTAAACTTTTCCTGTCCAACATACTTGTATTGGAAGTCATTAACAGCAAGTTTGACAACAAGACGGTCAAGCGTTTATAGGATATTGAAAATCTAAAAGTAGTCGCCAGAGAGCACTTTTTTTAGCGGTGTTGGATACATTCCTTGCTAAAGATATAATGAAGTCAATTTATAAATAATTCAAAGATGGAAACAGTATTAATACAAATCAACAATACCAAGGCTTATAGGCTTTTAGAGGACTTAGAAGATTTACATATTATCAAAGTTCTTAAAAAAAGTATTCAGCCTCAGCAAAAGCTTTCTGAAAAGTATGCTGGCAAACTGCCTGCTGATGTGGTGGACGAACTTCAAAATTATGTAACCCAAAGCCGTAACGAATGGAACCACCGAAGTATCTAATTGACACCAATGTTGTGATTGATTATCTCGGTAATAAACTCCCGGCTTCTGGTATGGATTTTATGAATACCGTTATTGATGCAGTCCCTAATGTTTCGGTAGTTACCAAAATTGAGGTACTTGGCTTTAATGCCCCCGAACAGCATTACCAACTGCTTACTAATTTTATCAATGATGCTAATGTATTGGACTTAACCAACATTGTGGTAGAAGCAAGTATTGAAATTCGTAAAAAAATCAAAACCAAATTACCCGATGCCATCATTGCCGCAACGGCTCTTGTTACGGGCTTGGTTCTTATCTCTCGCAATATCAACGACTTTAAAAATATAGATGGATTGCAGGTCATTGACCCGCATAGACTTTAAACCAAAAATGCGAATTTCCGCAGAAGGCGTAGGGAGAAAATTGCTGACCCTTGGGTTCTAAGGCATAGAAACGGTTGAAATCTGTGTTGTAAAGTCTCGCTCTAAAGTTCCAAAGTTTGCCACCCTGTTCGTTTTCTTGGCCGGAGAAGTAGTATCGGTACCACGGCGTTAGGCCGTGGCCTACAACGGTTGGTGATAACTCCAACCACTGAATGTTATTTAAAAAATTTCAGTTATTAGTTTTTCATATTAATTCTGAAAGTTTTTCTATATTTAAGTAGATGTATAATTCTTCAAGTTTAAGAAATGGTCTTCTTTAAAATACTTGTTACAAAAGTAATTAAAGGATAACTAATAATTTTTTTCTTTTTATGAAAGTTCTCTTAGATATTAAAGATAGTAAAGCTAAACCGCTTTTAGAAGTGCTTAGAGGATTGCCTTATGTTAAGGCAAAAAAGATCCTTGATGAAAAGGAATTGTTAATTAGCGAAATAAAAGAATCGGTTGAAGAGCTGAAATTAATCCGAGCAGGAAAAAAAATTGCTCGAAATGCAGATGATTTCCTCAATGAATTATAGCGTAAAAACGACGGATATATTTGAGAAGCAAGCAAAGAGGCTGATAAAAAAATATCCATCCTTAATATCAGAAATCTACCAACTTGTTTCAACCCTTAAAACAAATCCCACCCAAGGCAAATCACTTGGGAAAAACTGTTATAAAGTTCGAATTTCAATAGCCTCTAAGGGGAAAGGTAAATCTGGTGGTGCAAGATTAATTACAAATTTTGTTATTTCAGAAAATACCGTTTATTTAATTTCAATTTACGATAAATCTGAGAAGGACTCAATCTCTGACAAAGAATTATCGATTCTCCTTCAATCAATTCCTCAATAATTCGAGATTATAGGAAAAAATACAACCTTTGTCTTTGCCTATCTACTTTTTCTCATTTATCTCAATAAATACTTCCTTTTTTTGAACATCTTCGTTCAAATAAACTCTTACCTTTTTTGGGTAAAACAGATGATTTCGACTATTCTTGACTTGTTCAATTTTTTCTTGTGTAATTGAAGGGATAATTCCCACATACAGTTTCATAGCTTTAAGTGCATTTTCAACATCCGTTGTAGTACAAATCTCAAGATCCACGTATTCCATACATTCATGCAGTTGTGATGAATAGTCCATAAGAAACATATTCATACTTTCATCAATTTCATTTAATGCATCTTGTCTAGTAAAACAAATTTCGCCATTTAAATCCGATATTTTTAATAAATTATAATTATTTTTAAATGGTGCGTATATACACAGAATTACGGTTAAGTCATTTGTTTGTATTTCTCTATTGTTACAAATGATTTTTACTATTAAGGCCTCTGGAAATATGAGCATCGTATTAATTTTTAGGTATTGAGATATTCACTTTTAGTTGATCAATCCTTATAGGACTTACCAATGGCCAATTTCCCGGGAAAACATGAAATTCATACCCACCGTCATATTGACCATAATTAGGTTTTACCATCCCTTCATGTATTACTTGAATTTGATCATTCTTAAATGTAACCCTAAAACTTGGTTTGGAAGGCAAAGCTAACTTTGATTGTGCAGATTGAGCATCGTCATAAAATTCATTACTATAATGAACAGATTTTGGCTTACCTTTGGCATCAACACCCGGAATAACACCATCTCTATCAATTGCTTGCATTTCGCCTTCGCCAATATATCTGAAACCTATACCATCTAAAGCATTGCCAGTAATTGGATTTCTACCTTGGTCTATTGCTTGCGCGCTTGAAATAATTCCACCTTGAACAAATCCGTTAATTGCTCCAGATTTTAACCCACTTATAAACCCTGTTCCAAAATTACCATCAAAACTTCCTCCATTATACCAACTCAAGGTGCCATTAACTATTCCAGATACGAAGCCTCCTGTTATCGCGTTTGATACCGCTCCATTTAATGCCGGTGAGGATGATAATGAAAATCCATTGATTGTGGTATGATTTAATGCTGTACCTACATAGGGCTGAATAATGGTGCTAAGTCAAAAACTGGCAACAGAAATACTCGAACTAATTAGGCCACTTCCTAAACCTTGCCCCAGATTTCCACCCCTTAACAATGTATTTCCAAAACCTTGAATGAAGCCGCCAATCGCAGCCCCACCATATCCGGGCCATAAAAGATTTGATGCAGCTGAAGCACCTCCAATTGCAGCAAAACCAGCAAACTTACCTATGTTAAAACTTCCATCCTGAGTTATTGCATCCCAATTTGAAATTACATTGTTTGTTGCACCTAATGAAACTGCTGCAATCGCTGCCCAAGTAAATGGATCAAAAAACTCCCCATTCCTATCCACAACCATCAGAGGCGAATTCCTGCAGAAGGCATAGGGCGAGAACTGCTGATCGGCGGGGTCTATGGCATAGAAGCGGTTGAAGTCTGTATTGTACAGCCGTGCTCTAAAGTTCCAGAGTTTGCCATCGCCTTCGTTTTCTTGGCCGGAGAAGTAATCGCGGTACCACGATGTTGGGTCGAAGCCACCCTCAAATAGGTAGGCAGTGCTTTACGCTTTAAGTCAATTTATTTATCAGCCTGCGAACTAAACCCAAAAAAAATGTTGAGGATACTTCTCCAAGCACACCAAGAATCAGGGTTTCGGAAAGTGTGGTTAGTTTAAGCAACTTAAACACCGAGGGTTTATTTAATCCTGTTTTTTGAAATTCGATATCATCAGGCAACAAAATCACGTCGTCTAATTCTGCGTTGCTTAATTGGGAAGAAATAAACATCACCAGATAGTCGTTATAAGTCGTAGAGGCGGGCGATAAAATCAAGACTGGTCTTTGTTTTGCGCCAGTACCGTCTGTAAAAGGAAACTCAGCAAGGACAATTTCCCCGCGCTTATATTTCATCGCTGCTCCTTGAGGTCTTTCAATGAATATCCATCTTCCGACTCACTTTTAAGAAAGGCAAAAGTTGGGTCTTTTTGAATAAGATTCAAGGTGATATTAACTTCTTCAGATTGCGAAGGCTTCGCAACCTCACGCTGCAATTCGTGAGTAATGAACTCGATAAGTAATAGTTTTTCAGCTACAGAGCAGAATTTCACTGCATTTGTGATTTCTTGAATTGACATAATCAACTGAAGGATATTTTTTTCTTTAATATACTCAACCTATAGGATTTTCTTTAAAGTCAATTTTCATAGCCTATCTTTTAGAATCACTTTCAAAATAAAGTTAAAAAATCTCCGCAGAAAGCGTAGGGCGAGAACTGCTGATCGGCAGGGTCTAAAGCATAGAAGCGGTTGAAGTCGGTGTTGTAAAGTATTGCTCTAAAATTCGAGAGCTTGGAATCGCCTTCATTTTATCTTATTATGTTGGAAATAATTATTCTATACTCCCATTATTTAATTCGTCCATTATCCAATTATCTGAAGGTGGTAATGAATCGTATTGTACAAACTGAAGTTTATAATATATTTCTTTCTCTACAAATTTTTTTCCTTCTTGAATTCTTTTTGTATAAAATACAATTGTTGTATCATTTAATACAAAACCTTCTAATTCCACAACTTTCCATAAAAGTATTTTGAATCCTCCACTTGGCATAGAATTATGTCCAAAATATTGTACAAATATTTTTTATCTTTCAACTTCATATCTTCCCCACATCCACAAATCATTTATTCTTATATCTTCAATTTTTTTTAATTTATAATTTTTCAAATTTTTTTCTCCAAACGGGTTACAAAAATAACCATTTCTAAAAAAAATCAATGTGTAATCATTGTATATAATGCCGTTTTCTTTAATTGGCATATAATAATAACCATTTGTTTTAAATTTTACTTTTGTAGAATCAAATTCATCAATTCTTTTCTTATTGAACTTCCACAAAGTAAAATCTGATGAAATACATGAATTAATAAAAAAAACAGATAGAGCAAAAATTATATGTTTATAATTTTTCATAAAATCTTATTCCTATTATGAAAATTAATAATAAAATCTATTCCTACTACCATAATGATAATACAATGAGCTATAATTCCCTCTTTTAAAATAAGGTGAACCAGAAATATATTTGTGAACACCATTTTGAAAAAAAACCCTGTATCCAAGGTTCATTAATTCCAAATCTATGGACACTCCCATTTTGACCGGCAATTCCACAATATAGACTACTAAAGTAAACTTTGCCATTTTTATATGTATTTTTTTCATTTCCCCCCCAATAAGGATCTTCATAATTTGGTTCTAAATTATTATCATCTTTAGATGAACCAGCATTATTTGTATAAATTTCAGAACCAACCTTAAAGTTGTAAGCACTAATTTCCAAAGTTGATGTTCTTCCTTTATCAGAATTTAATAGGTCGTTATAAAGACTTAAGCTAAATTGATTGTTTCCTAATTGCACACCATCCACTGTTTGGTTAAAATCACTTTCAGTTCCTCTAAATTGTGTTCGTGATAATAGGAATTTATTATTTCCATCGGTGTAACCTCCAAATACCCCAGCGGTAATATAAGGACCGTTAGTGATTAAGCCAGAACCGCCTCCAACTCCAATACTTCCTCCAAACACTGAATTCCCAAAACGTGCCTCTCCACTTAAATTTAATCCAAGAGAAATACCATTAGTATTTAATGAAAATGAAGGGGATAAACTAAGAGATACATTACCGATTTGCATATTTGCACTTGGTAAATATGAACTTGCAATTGCTGAAGCTGACCACCCTACTGAGCCCCAAAAACCTGCTGAAGCACCACCTGTATTTAACGCCAACCAACCCTGCGCTGCTAAATAACCACCTGATTTTACAGCTTCCCATCCCCAATCACCTTTAGAAATGCCGTGATGCAAATATCCTGCTGTAAATGAAACTCCAACCATAATTAAATCATCAATTATAAACCAGCGCCCTTTCTTATCCACATACATCAATGGCGAATTTCCGCAGAAGGCGTAGGGCGAGAACTGTTGGTCGGCGGGGTCTAAGGCATAGAAACGGTTGAAGTCGGTGTTGTATAGCCTCGCTCTAAAGTTCCAAAGTTTTCCATCGCCTTCGTTTTCTTGGCCGGAGAACTAGTATCGGTACCACGGAATTTGAATTGAAACAGATCGTGTTTCCAAAAAATGAAATTTTAAACTTTTAATTACATAATAGTATAAGAAAACTTTTCATATCTTTTTTTGTATTAAATTATTAAATTTATAGGGTGTATTTTTAATAACATTATACTTAATTGCTAATTTCTTCCTAATTTAGCTGTTCTTTGAACCATAAATTCATTTTTTTAATCACACTCTTTTCTCCGACAATAAAATCACTTGCAAATTCTTCTGTCAAAGCAGCACTTATCTTTATTGAATCTTCAACTGTTTTAACATCTTTAAAGAAGTCTTTATAATCCTTACCTATTTTATACTTAATTATCTCATCCAAATAAAAAGTTTGGAGCTGATAATCCTCTTTTTTAAAAAATTCTTTAATAGTGTATATACCGGGTCGAATTTCGAACTCATCAATATTTTGATTGGAAAATTGTATTTGGGGAAATTTTTCACGAAATTCATAAATAATATAAACACCTACAGTACTAGATGAAAATTTTGCATATAGAGCATAGTCGTAAGCTATAATTTCTTTTATCTTAAAATTATATTTAGACAACAAAAAACCAAAATGTTTGCTGACTATTTCAAAGTGATTTTTATTCATTGGTTAATATCCTAAAAGTTTTATAGTTGGATAGCCTAACTCTTCAATTATATCCTTCTCAAGTTGATAAAATGGGCTTGTTATATTTGTCCCCTTCGGACCAATATCATAAATCTTATATCCTTGACTAATTTTTGACTTGAGCCATCTTGCATTTCTTGATTTTGCTGCAATAAGTTCTGCTTCCGTCATTAATCGGTCCCTTGGAAAATTTTTTGTCCAAGCTTGATACCATTTTGCCCCAATAGATCTTGCAGCAGGTTTAACTCTATACATACCTTCACCGATAACAATTGCCTTCTCTACACTTCTTGTTACACTTGGGAACAAACGCGCCCCCCCAATAAGCGAAGCACTCGAACCAGCAAGCAATAGTGGATCTAAACCAGCTGAGATAGCCGTAGCAGCAACCTCTTCGAATATATCAATATTTTTTACATATTGAAGGTATTCAGGGTCTTGTGGGCTAGAAAACCCTTGAAGCGTTGAAGTGCCTTGTAATGCATTTAATGCATCTCCAAGTGCTTTCTTACCTGCAAAGGCTTCTTTAAAGCTTGTTGGAGTTGGAGCATCGGTGATTTCTAATTCGCCTTTGTATTTAACCTCCGGTGCAATATCATCCCCATCAATTATATTTATTTTCCTTCCAAATAATTCACTATTTGTTGTACCGTTTGCATTTGGTATCGTTGTATTGAGTGGCAACGGCTGAATCGTGGGGTAAAACGCTATTTTTGCTAACCAAAGAGCATTAACAGCCATTGAAACACTAAATACAGATTTGAGTGCAGTGATAATTGTAGGTGTCCCCCAAACTATTAATTCTGCAACCCGCCCATTCTTATCCACAACCATCAGCGGCGAATTTCCGCAGAAGGCGTAGGGCGAGAACTGTTGGTCGGCGGGGTCTAAGGCATAGAAACGGTTGAAGTCTGTATTGTACAGCCGTGCTCTAAAGTTCCACAGTTTGCCGTCGCCTTCGTTTTCTTGGCCGGAGTGTAGCGAAAATACATAAAAGTACAACTTTTAACCACCGTAATGATGCACTTCTTTGCTGTTCGGTTTTAATTAGGCGTCTCTACGGTTACGATTCGCTATTCACGGTAAGCAAGAACAGTTCATTTTTTTGCCTGCTTCATTAAATCATTATGCCGCTTTGTTACCGTGATTATGCCACATTATTACCGTGATTATGCAGCCTTTTCACCGCGATTATGCTGCATTGTTACCGTAAGAATGCAGCCTTCTCACCGTTAAAACCAGCTTGATTTCCGCCGTTAAAACCAAGCTGGTTTTCGCCGTCAAAACCAATGCATTGTTCACTTTTTTGACTAAAATATTACTTTTCGTAATTTTTTAGAGAGTTTCTCATGCACTTAGGGCACGGTAAGGAAGTCGGAAAGGCTTCCTTTTCGCACCGTATTGTCTTTGGTATAGGAGCGCCGAACGTCAAGCGTATAGGTTCCCGCCGTAAGCGTAGGCGGTATATTAAACATCAATTTACCTTGGGTTCGGGTGGCATACACGGCGACTTTGGTTTCGGTTCCGTCATTTCGCACAAAAAAGACCCCTTCATCCGGATTTTGGGGATTGAATTTTAATTCTTCCCCCACAATCTGCCCGATTCCTCCCGGCGTAACAATGCTATTCACGGTATTGGTATTCACATTCAAGAATTCAAGCAATGTAGGGCTTGGAATTGGCTGCAAGGTTTTCTCAACCCTTGCATTTTGAAACTTTTCTGTAAGCAAAGTACCCGATGAAACGGTTGCACGCACCGTGTGGCGCGAGGGGTCGAACGAATCGGTGACGCTATCAAATACCCCGGAAATCCCTGAACGGATATTGACGAGTGGGAGGTTGACAAAATTCCCATCGGCGACTTCATCCGCAACCACTTCAAAGAAGAGGTTTAAGACGGCGCGTGCGTCGGTTTCCGTGACGAGTGTTCCCCTTCGCGTCATCTTTGTGATGATATCCTCAAAAGTTAAAGAGTCATTGGCGATAACCCGAGCCGATTGGTCGTTCGGGTCGGGCGTAATCGGATTCGGCTGCAAATAATAGTTTATAGGCATAGTTGTAAAGATGTTTTAGAGATTGAAAAAACAATGAAACATTCTCATTCTATGGATGCCAATCAAACACACGGTAGCCTTGTCTAGAATGCACCAATGCACGGCGCAGCATTTATGAAGCGTAACGAAAGAAACAGTGAATTTGAGAGAACGGAGTAGAACGCCGGGGAACTTTGGGGTTCCGGGGGTTCTAAACAGCATCGGGTTATTTTAAGATATTTTTTTGAAGATTTCAAGGAAAGACATGTCTCTACAGCCGATAAAATAGATTTTAACAAAAATTTAATCGTGAGTTTATAAGAAAATCAATTTAGAAAGTATGGAGAAAATGAGAAATTACTCACAACTACAAAAAAGGCGACCCTTTGGCCGCCTTTTTCCTTTTAGTTTAATCTTCAACAGGGAAATCGCTTAATTTTAATACAGAATCACCAGAGGTTTCTTTTGAGGGTTGCCACGCGCGCACATGAATAATCGGGGAGTTTTCATCTCTAAAGTCAATCAGCAAAAATAAATAGCCTCTATCGGAATAATTGGGCGTAGCATAGTTCTGAACCAAATTGACCCCATAAATATGCGGCAAAGCGGGATGCCGAACGACTTCAAGGCTATCAAATTCAACTTTTATGTACCTTGAAGCCTTAAAAACATCGCGCAGGCGTTTCATATACTGCGCTTTTGTTTGCCGGATCAGTTCAACCCGAGCCGGTGCCAAACCCATCATATCTTTTGAAGGCTTTTCTTGAATTACTTTTCCGGTGATAATGAGCGCATTATCACTAAATACTTTTTGGAGAAATAAAATATCCTTGCGGTTATATGAAGTTCGAAAGTTCTCGGCAAAGTCCAAAATGAGTTTCCTAAGCCGTAAATCGGTGACATCTTCGCCATTTGTTACCTTAGTCGCTTGAGTGCCAAGCCCGAAATACAAATCTTCAATTTCACCCTTAAGATTAAATACAAAAACGCCGAGTTCTTTTTGAATTGAGCCGTCATCTAAAGTTAAAGAAAGCGGAATATCTCGGATTTCATATCCTTTGCCCGTTGGCAATTCCAATAAATTTACTTTTAATTCTAATTCCGTGCACCGAAAAGCTTGTGTTTGCCAAAGCCGTTTAATGGCAAATTTTCCTTCAAGGGATATCGCCACATCGGTGAAATCCGGCTCCGTTTCTGCCTCTAAAAATCCTGAATTAAAATTGTTAAGAAGTTTCGTTACGGATTTTTCTATTGTGCTCTGAGCCGCTTTATTTTTTGATTGATTTAAAAAAGAAACTTTCGTTTTATTTTGTGCCACTACTTCTAACCCGAAAATCAAAAAAAGAACGATGAAAAAAAAGTGAGAAATTTGATGTTTTTTCATTTGAAAATATTAATTAATTAATTTGAACCCAAATTGCCTGCATGCCTTTTGTTTTTTCCTTAACATCCTGAAGTGATTCACCGGTAAAAAAATCTTTTCGGGTTTTATCTGTCTGCAAATCAGTGAAAATGGTGCTTAATTTTTTTTCTTTTGGATTAACCACAATAACCACACATCGATCGGTGTTGGAGAAATCGGTTTGCCTTCCAAAAGTAATTTTACCTTTATTTTTCAATTCAGTGAGAACTGAAAAAACTGAATCCGCCGAAGTAACCGGGCTAAGCGACGCCAATATTGGTGGCAATTGAATTTTTGGAACGGCAATAATGTCAACCCCCTCTGAGGCATTTGCTTTGACTTCAATCTCTTTTGTAACCTTAAAGTCTTTAATGTTATTCACCGTTAGGGTGACTTTATAAACACCCGGTTTTGCATAACGCGTTGATGCCTTAAACGTCTTTGACGTATTCCCGTCTCCAAAATCCCAATTGATTCCATCAGGCAAAAGACTCACGTGTTTTAATATTGGGGTAAAAACCACATTGAACTCATTTATTTCTGCAGAAAAATCAATGTTTACTATTTTTGAAAATTCAATTTGAAGTCTTCTCTGATCGATAAAACGCTCCGATTCAAAATTCTCCAACATATCGGGTGGGAGTGATTTTTTATCTAAATACGGAATAAGTTTCAACCGAAATTCTTTCTTTGGCGCGTCCGGGTCACCATAAAGTGTAAATTTTCCCTTGCCATCAATCACCGTTATTTGCGGGGAATCTTGGCTTTCAAGCTTCGCAAAAAGCTTTTCAACCGGTTGATTTCGATAATAAAGTTCAACAGGAATTGTAAAAGCCGAGGTTCTCTCCGTCCCGCTTTCTTCAATATTATTGGCAAGAACCTTAATATCAATTTGTGAGAAATAAAGCTTTAACTTTAAATCCAAAAAAGCTCGTGCATCAGGAAACTCAACATTTTGAAGTTCACTTTTATACTTGATTGGTTTAGGGGAATAAAAGGATTGAAGATAAGCTCGAAGGTATTGATCAATTGATTTACTCAGCCCAAGATTTTTTTCAACTTGCTCAGCGGTAAGTATCACGCCACGTAATTGTTCCGCAACATCATTAAATGACGCTTCTACGTCTGAAAGCTTTATGAAAGCAAAAGCCTTATACTTTCCATCGTTTTGTTTACCACCATCTATAAACCTTAGGCCTTGAAGATTTAATCGCGAAGTGGAACGCACCGTCATACTGTAACTTTCGGTGTATTCACCGTTTACTTGCTTCGATTCAAGATTGGATTGTGAAAAAACATTTTGCACAATCTGTTCTATAACGAGTTTCTTTGCAGCGTTTCTTGCGGCTTCCAAACTTTCATCACTTATTTCAGCAAAAAGAAAAGACGGGTCAGTTCGAATGCCGCTTACCTTAACATTGTATTGCTGAGTATCATCTTGTGATAACAATTGAGAGGATGAAAATAGAAGAAAAGAAATGCCAAGGATTAAAAATCGATGTCGAAATCGTTTCATTAGAGGAAAAAAGAGTTTAAATGAAGTGAGTAAATTCAAATAAAAAAATAAACAAAAAAAAGCCTGATTCCAAGAATCAGGCTTTAATTTTAATGCGAAAAAAGAAATTCTTTATTGAACTCCACCCACCGCTTCGAGCGTGCTCTTGAGTGTTTCGGGATTGTAATTTTTGAACGATTCAATCGGTGATTCTTCTCCAATTGTCAATGTCGGAATTGAAGCCCCCTGCCCTGCTCTGACAATGCCATCGGGAATAGAGCGGGTTCTCACGAGCGGAATATTTGCAGTAAAAAGGCGATTAATGACTTTGATAAATTCGTTCGCCACCACCCCGTGTGCTTTCGGCGAAGGATGTACCCCATCCATTGTAAATAAGCCACCGGAACCTAAAGCAGTTTTCAAGAATTCACCATCACTCCAAATTCCGCCGGCACCAACAATGCCATTGAAGAGCGCATTTACATCCACAAGCCCATCGGCTCTTGAAGGGACTTGTGCACGAATGGCATTATTAAAATTCGTTACGGCTGTACGGGCAATAGTAAGTTCACCATCATCCAAAATAAATTGGTTAGGAATCGGGTTAGACACTGAAAGCCCAAATGGAGCTCCGGTATTAATTCCAAGATTTGCCAAAATCAGTGAGTCTTGAACGTTGGTAGGAAGCGTTGTGATATTCGAAATCGCAGCTCTCAAAATACCGGCCCAATAACCGCGCGCAAAAGTTCTTGCGGTTGAACCAACTTGCTGAATGGCAGTACCACCTGTGAGCAAGACTAATCCGCGAACGCCAACATCACGCGTGCGAAGCCAAGTCGGCGTTCCCATTGCAGGATTTGCTCCCGGCCCGGGGCCGCGTTGGTAAACCACACTATCGATTCTATTAATTGTTAATAATGTTCTAAAATTTGCAGAAATCGTTGTGAAAAAAGGAATAGCCGTTACATCTGGAATATTTCCAAGAATTATTCGAGTATTGGCATCCACTTTCGCCACACGAAGGGCAGAATCTAGAGCAAAATTAAATGTTGCAACATTCGTTGGCGCGGTTGGAGATACACCGCCGCTGGTTGCATATCCCAAGACATCATTATTCCCAAGCCAAAAAGTAACCAATTTATTTCCGGTTTGCGGTTGTAAAACGGCTCTTGCTTGTTGAACCGGCGAGGTATTTCCCAGCAAAGGATTTCTTAATACAGGGTCAATTAGAGCGGATCTCGAGAAACTATTGCTTGCCGTAAAAGCGCCCCAAGCATCTGCCATTACAATTCCGGGTATTGCAAGATTGTTATAAGGACGGCTTAATGCTGAATTCTTCAGCGTAAGAGTAGTATTCGGATTTGTTGATGTTATTGGTGAACCGGTTGAAGTGTAGCCTGCAAGCTCGATTCTTCCGGGTGAGCCGGGCTCGGCAACTAAAGGCATTTGAAACTTCGAAGTGCCACTGCCCACTTCTCCATTTCCGTGTGCTTGACGAGCGATAATAGCCGGATAACTATAAAATTGCCCGGATTCATACAATGAGCCTGAAAGAAAACCCGCCGTGATACTATTTCCCAATGCGACATACCGCGAAGCATCGAAAGTACCAAGTTCCCCAGTACCGGGATCTCCAAAATTATCAATAGATGGTGAGGTTGGGGTGTCTTGACAACCAAGAAGTCCGATTGCCAAAATAATTGAAAAAAACGATTGAATGTAAAGCGAATGGCGCTTTGCCATATCTCCTCCGGTCATTAGTTAAGGTAAAAGTAATTGTTGTTTTGTCTCATTCAACCCATTGGTGATACTTCATTTAACTGGATTTAAACCTACTCCATCTAAATGAAACAACTCACTTTTTGAAGTTGATAAAGCAATGTATCACAAGTAAAAGTTGGGAAACATACATAATCACTTTCATTTTTCAAACCCTTAAAAAAAAATAAACGGATGATTAGGTTAAGTCATCCATTATAGTATATTACGCAACTTTTTAGTGCCTTAACTTTTAGAACTTTTATATTCGTTGCCCGCCAAAACAGGCGAAAGCAACTCCAATTCAACAATTACAAGGAGATAAGCGACAATGATGAAGCAATTACGACGCGTAGCTATACTGCTATTTTCGATCGTTTTATGCGTGTCTTTCACCAACTTCCTCAACGCCCAAAATGTTGGAAGTTTACGCGGAACCGTAAAAGATAAAGCCACCGGTGATCCGCTCGCCGGCGCAACGGTTCAACTTACCTCAAAGCTTGGAACCAAAACCACCACAGACGGAAAATTCGAAATTAATGTGATTGCCGAAGGGAATTACACGCTAAGTGTGAGATATGTTGGCTACCAAAATTATTCTCAATCCATTACAATTAAGCCCGGGGATAATACTGTAACCGTCTCCTTAAAGGAAATGGAAACCGTAGCCTCTGAAATTGTGGTCACTGCTTCTAAAGGAAGACAAGAAAAGCGTTTAGACGCGCCCGTCACAATTGAAGCTGTGAATGCTGATGCACTTCGTCAAACAGCCACAACTTCGCCACTCGGCGCAGTCGCGAAGTTAAAAGGGATTGATTTTGTCGAGCGCGGTATCAATACTGTTGATATAACTTCGCGCGGGCTAAATACCCAATTCAATACAAGAATGCTGACTCTTATCGATGGCAGATTGGCAACTTTGCCCGGTCTCGGTCTTCCGCAGTTTATGCTTGCCCCGAATCCTTCTTCGGATATTGCCAATATTGAAGTTGTTGTGGGCCCTGCGGCTGCGCTTTATGGCCCAAATGCACACGCCGGAGTTGTAAATATGATTACCAAAAACCCTTTTGATTTTGCAGGAGCTGAAGTTCGGGTAAAAGGGGGAAATCAATCGCTTTATGATGTGAATTTTAGATTCGCAGATTACATCGGAGATTTCGGGTTCAAAGTAACTGCACAGTTAATGGATGCAGAGCAATTTGCAGCCGGAAACACATTTATGTTTGTTCCACCCGGTTTCATTGGTCAAAACCAAACACTTGCGAACCCAGAAACACCAGCGGCCATTAGAACAAGCCCCTCTACCATTCAGCAATTTTTCGACTTAGGTTATGCTTTCCGCGAAAATGAATTGACCAATAACCGTGCGGGTCTAAGAAAAGTTGATGGCGGTTTGTTTTACAAGAGTGAAGCGTTTAATGCAAAACTTGCCGGAGGCTACTCTCAATCTACCGGATTTATCGGTTCAAACTTTGGTGTTCTTGAAGCCAATCAATATGTGATTAACTACCAAAATTTACAATTGAACGGCATTTTGAAAATGGGCGAAAATGATTTGAATTGGTTTGCCCAAGTTACCCGTACAGCCAATGATGCCGGAAATTCTTTTCAAATTCACGATAAAGCGGAGTGGATTGCTCGCCAAGTCATTGCCATTCGTTCAAATCCCGCAACAGCAACGCTTTCACGAGATCAAGTAATGGCATTGATAAACTATTCCGTCGTCGATAGTGGCGCCGCAACCATCGATAATTCTTCGATGCTTGATTCCGAGTTTCAACTTCGCACCAATCTTGAAGGCTTTGATATTGTCGGCGGATTTCAGTACCGTTCCTATATGCCGGAAGCGAGTTATCTCTCTAATTTTGTAGAACCCCTTCGTGGTCAAGCAGATAATGTCGTTAATTTAGACATCGATGCCACTGAAATAGGCGGTTACCTTCAGATTGATAAGAAACTCTCCGATAAATTCCGTTTCAATGTTGCAGGTCGTTTGGATAAGCACACCTATTATGATCTTCAGTTCAGCCCGAAAGTGACTTTTCTTTATACCGCTTCAACAGACCACAATATTCGAATCGGGTATAATCGCGCCTTCAAAGTTCCGGTGATTCTCGAAAATCACTTATACCTCTTTAATGGCGGTGCTCGCGGAAATGTGGGTGGCTATACTGTTGTATCCGGTGCAACCGGTTTGACACTTCAAGATGCTTTGAATAATGGCGGAACAATTTCAGCACAATATGGCGCACTTCGTCCGGAAGTTGTTAATTCAGTTGAAATCGGATACAAAGGGCTTATAGACAAAAAACTCTTCTTTGACGCGGTCGCTTATTATTCACATTATGAAAATTTTATTAGTCCCGCATTTGCCGTTTCAAATGGCGTAACCACTTTTGCCTATGACCAACGAACAGGCCGTAGAGTTGGTGTTGTTGAAGCAGCCAATGGTACCCCGTTGGCATCAGGAGTCCCGGGGTCACTGACGACTTACTTCAATTATGGCTCAGCCGATATTGCCGGCGTTGATATTGGGATTTCCTATTATTTCTCAGCAAACGTGAGCCTTGAAGTCAGCGCTTCTTTTATCACGCTTGCTGCATCAGAAAATCAATTTGAATCACAAGGTATTCCGCTTACCCTTAATGTTCCTACAACAAAGTACAAAGCCACACTTTCAATGAGAAATCAAATTGTGGATGGCACTTTCTTGAACCTGCACGGGCGTCATATTCCGGGTTATACTTTCCAAGCAGGTCGTTGGAATGGTCGTTTAAATGATCGTACAGTCGTTGATCTTACTGTAGGTTATGAATGGCGCGATGAAGGTCTCACGTTCCAAGTCGGGGTTAACAATATGTTTGATAATCAAACGCCTGATGTGTTGGGCTCGCCGATTATGCGTCGTTTCGTGATGGGGCAAATCAGCAAAACTTTTGGAAGTTTTTTTAATTAAGTTTTTTTTGATTCATAAAAAAGAGGGTGGCTTATGTCACCCTCTTTTTATTTTGGTGAATTTTGTTTTCTCTGTGATTTTGTATTTAAACTGAAAAAAGCCTTGGAATCAAGGCTTTTTATTGAAAGGCTTTTGAACCTTTGTCGGGGTGGCGAGACTCGAACTCACGACCTCTTCGTCCCGAACGAAGCGCGCTACCAGCTGCGCTACACCCCGTAAACAAACGGGTTGCAAACATACAATTTTTCGATAAGTTTGCAAAGGAATCAAACAATAAAAAATTCAATCATCCATTTTATTGTGCTAAGAATTATTTCAGGCGAATTCAACCGTCGTGTGATTCGGACAATTGAATCAAAAGATATGCGTCCAACGACTGACCGCGTTCGGCAATCGCTCTTTGATTTTCTATTTCATCGAATCGATTTCGAAGGAATTTCATCGCTCGATTTGTATGCAGGGAGCGGCATTTTAGGATTTGAAACATTAAGCCGAGGGGCGGAATCAGTTACATTTGTTGAGTCGAATATTCAAGTTACGAAAGCCATTGAAGCTAACTGCAAAATGCTCAAAGTTGAATCTCGTGCGATCCTATTAACGATGGATGCATTGCAGTTTCTTGATAAAAATGACCGTACTTTTGACCTGATTTTCGCTGACCCGCCCTACCGATATGAATATCATACCCAATTAATCAATCTCTTAATTTCGAAAAACCTGCTCAAGCCGGATGGTGTCTTTGTATTAGAACACCACGCTACTGCGAATTTTTCAACTTCTCCGCTATTTTGCTTAAGAAAAGAATTTGGAACGACAGTAATCAGTTTTTTTTCTGTAAATAAATCAATTTTTGAATGAAACGCGCAATTTATCCGGGGACATTCGACCCAATTACAAATGGTCATATGGATGTTTTAGAGCGAGCACTAACGATTTTTGATGAGGTCACGATTGTCGTTGCAGAAAATTCTCAAAAAAAGACCCTATTTACAAATGAAGAACGTGTTAGCATTATCCGAGAATCGGTTGCTCACGATAAAAGAATAAAAGTGGAACTCTTTGAAGGTGGATTATTGGTTAAATATGCCGAGAAGTTAGGTGTTAATGCCATCATCCGCGGCTTGAGGCAAGTGGCTGATTTTGAATATGAATTTCAAATTGCTTTAATGAATCGGCATTTATACCCTCATATCACTACTGTATTTCTGATGCCAGATGAAAAATATACCTATCTTACTTCATCAATTATCCGTGAAGTAGCAAGATTAGGCGGAGATGTCTCAGATTTTTTACCAAAACCGGCTCAAATTGCCCTTCAAAAAAAATTTAATGATTAAACGACTTCGTCAATAAAATAAAAAGAGGCGATTTTATCGCCTCTTTTTATTTTAATCTGAAATCTGATTTCGCTTATTTTACCAATAACATTTTTTTCGCTTCGACAAAAGTACCCGCCTTCAATTGATAAAAATAAACACCACTCGCTAATTCGCCGGCATTAAATTTAATAGTGTATGTTCCGGCATTTTGACGCTGATTTAGTAAGGTAACCACGACTCTTCCAAGTGCATCATAAATTCTGAAAGTAACATCCTGAGTTGAGGGAAGTGAATATCGAATATTGGTCGTTGGATTAAATGGGTTTGGATAATTTTGTTCTAATACAAATGCTTTTGCTTTTGAATTTTCACGTTTGGCGACATTAGCCGGTGCTTGACCATTACCTCTGAAAATGGTTGGGATAACCCCTGCTCCAAATCCATTATTATCCGGATCATTCGAGACAATTATTAAAGTATCGATATTTAACCCGGAAGTGCTTGGTCTGAAATTGACCGGTAATTGAGAAATGCCTTTCGGTGCGATCCGAATCGGGAAAGTAACAAATGAAGGAACCGTGGCTCTTCCAGCGGCTCCCTTTAAGTTTGAAACTGCATTCACCACGACAGTATCGATTCCGTTATTGACGAGCAATATTGCACCAAGTGAATCTTTACTTACAGGTAGTGTACCGTAGTCATACCCTTGCGGGGCAACAGTAAGATTGCGGGAGGCAACAAGGTGACCGGCCGGTTGATTATAACTTCCAACTTGAACGCCTTGATCGTCAAAGTAATCAACACGCACTGAATCATTACCAAATACAGTAACTCTACCAAAGTGACTATTGAAATTATTCGCAGCCCCAAAACCCGGTATAGCAGATTGCCTTGCACGATTCCAAACAAAAATTCCAAAAGTTTCAAAAGCATTGACATTGCGAGAATTGTTTTGATCTAATCCCCCAGCCATAAATTCAGGAAATAAAGAATTGGCTCCGTTATCTGTTCCGATATTGTGAGAATCTGCACTTAACACAATAACATTGGTAATGTTTGATTCTCGAACAGCAGAAACCAATTGCTTGACACTCTCATAAAATCCACACCATCCATCAGACACATCAACCGCAATTTGACCGGCTGTAAATACGCCTTCCACAACAGTAAGCGGGTCAATTCCCGGGACACCTTGAAGCGATAAAGCGACTTCCATCGTTGCGCGTTGAGCGGGATTAAATGCTTCTGCTGAAACAATAAATTTCCAAGTTGCTGTTGAACTTTTTAAACTTTCAATCAGCCAAGACATTTGATCATCACTAATAATCTTGTGCGTTGCTGGAGGATTAAACTGTAATCTTGTACCTGTTGGATTTGAAACGGACAGTGGATTTGCGATCCATCCTGCCGCGTTTGGAAAACCATTAAGGTTCGGGTCTCGTGTTGAGCGCGTATCAAGAACAAAAAATTCTGAATTTCCATAACGAAACTTCTGCCAAATGCCCCGCTGATCAACAAGAGTATAATGCGGAAACATCGCGCGATAACCCACTTGGGAAAAGCGATTCGGTCCGTTGAAAGTACTATCCGTGTTGTTGTTGGCGTGATCATGATCGCTCCAAGTGTAAGCAACAGGCATTACCTTAAAGACAGAATCCATCTTATAGTTACGATCATAACGAGATAGGTACGAATTTCGCACATTGTTATAATCTAGATTAAAATAATTCGTTGGAAAGGCTTGTGTATCGGTTGTATCAGGGTAACCCCAATCCCCCATTTGCAACATGAATCGAATGGAATTATCAGCAGCAATTCTTGGAAAAACATTTCCAATTTTTGAAGTTCCACTCGGTGCACCGCCATCTTGTTGACATGAACCAAAAGCAAAGGCAAATGGCGAAGTTGAGGTACTGTCTAGCGCCGTACGGAAACGACGGATTTCTGATGGTGTTGTTACTGGAATTTGATTAATAACAGGTCGATAAAAATACTCTGTATTTGGTTGAAGACTCGTCACCGATATGGTAGCAAAAAGACTGGTATCAACACTCCCAGATGAAACATTTCCAACCGGATTTGAAAAATCGGTGGTCGTACTCAATTGAAAGGTAATGGTTCCTGCTTGATTCAGCCTTGCAGTGATGCGAGCTGATTTTGGTGATACTGCCCCAACAATAGGACCGTGGGTAATAACTTGCGCTTGAATATGCGCAACGGAAATGCAAATTAAGCCGATTAATAGAAACTTTTTCATTTTTTTATTGATAATGTTTACTAAAATTTCCTTTTTAGGAATTCTAAACAATCACCAATAAAATTAAAGAACGAGGTTTAGATTTGGGTTAAGAAGATGTTAACAAAAATTAATAATAGGAGATATTTTATAATCTTTTGATTATAATGAGTTAATATTTCACGTTTTAATATGACCAGACTTAACATAAAGTGGATTTTTTTGGGGGGTGTTATCGATTAATTCATTTTACAATTACAACTTTTCGAGTAAATGTATACTCTTCCGCAATAACTTTGCAAAAATACACCCCTCTGCTTGCAATATAAGGATTCAAATTAATTTGATGGTTACCAGCCTTATAAACGCCACTCCCAAGAGATAGAATTAAGTCGCCTTGAATATTATAAACTTGTATCTCGGCAGCTTGTTCTTTTGACAATTCAAACTCCAAAACACCATTATTTTGATTCGTGGATGAAACCTGATTTGTAACACAACCACAAAAGCAATAGAGAATTAGTGCTAAAGGGATTAAAAATCTTTTATTTACCATTTCTATTTATTTTTAGCTTTAGTCCTACTTCAGAAATATGTAAAAAAGGGCCTATGCAATTATTATCTTATTTAGGAAAACTGCAAAAATTGAATAAAACCTATAAATTCAATTTATAAATCCGCATCTACACCAAAATTTTTCCCCTATGTGTTTAAAGTCCCGAATAACTATGCACATTTTATAAACCATCGTTTATTGAATAGGTAGCAATTATAGTGTATATATTCAGAATATATTCCCAAGACTATCTTAGGAGAATTGAATTCAAAACTTATATTTTAAAGAGAAGATCCATTTAGTTTATTTTTTTTCGTTAGTAAGTATCTCCTTTTCGTTTTGTTTCTTGTTTATTCTTGTTCTGCTCCATATTCTCAACGCTAAATACTATATTTTTAACGATATTATTTGAACCAAAAGTAAAAACAATGAGTTTTTCGCCTTTTGTAGAAATGTCTTCAAATACATAATAAAAATTATAATCTCCTTCTTGAGTTTTATCTTCTTCAGTAACTGGATAGAGCGTTTTACCAGAAGGTTTTCCAAAACTTGCCAACACATCTTCTTGTGAAGATTTTCCCTTAACAATTTTTTCTACTTTTGTTTCATCAAAATCCGTTGACTCTTCTTTAAATGAACTATTAAAAATATATCCTATTAAAGTATCGTTTTTGAAAAAAGCAGTAAATGCTTTTGAACTATAAGTACTTGTTATTGCCCCTTGACCAATTGCATAATAATAATATAGAGATTCAACCATCTGTCCATTCCTTAAATCTTTACTTGACTTAATAGGCTTTTTCAACTTATTCAATAATATTTGTTTAGTTGTAATTCCAATAATTAAATCCTGTTCTTTAGGAGTAACGAAATTTACACCAAATGTATTGCAAGAATTTAACACAATGCAAATAAATGTCGCAATTAAGACATAATATTTCATATAGATTGAACTTTTTATATTTTGAATGTTATTACAGATTTGTCAAAATTAACTTGAACAAATGTGATTTCAAACTTTTTCAGTGTATTTTACTTATGTTTAACTTATGTAAGGCAAATCATCTCAAAACTTTCTTATAAGATGCTTTTAGATTATACTACTTTCCTCTCTAAGCGGGTTCAGAATGTCCACGAATCACAAACCCTTCAAATTACAACACGTGCAAATAAAATGAAGGCGGAAGGCCTTGATGTGGTCAGTCTTTCTGCCGGCGAGCCCGACTTCCCTACACCCGATAATGCTGCAAAAGCAGGAATCGCCGCGATTGAGCAAGGTTTCACCAAATATGGCGCAAACACTGGAATACTTGAACTTCGAAAAGCGATTTCCGAGAAGCTTCAACGCGATAATCAACTTTCATACACCACTGACGAAATAATTGTTAGCAATGGTGGAAAGCAAGCCATTACCCTAGCCATATTAGCTCTTATCAACGAAGGCGATGAAGTCATTATTCCAGCGCCTTACTGGGTGAGTTTTCCTGAAATGGTAAAAATTGCCGGCGGGACCCCCGTAGTCATTTCTGCACCCGTGAGTCAAGATTTTAAAATTTCACCTGCACAATTAGAGGCTGCAATTACCTCGCGAACGAAACTTCTCATTTTTAATTCACCCTCGAACCCAACTGGAAAAATCTACTCAGAAAAGGAAATACGGGAATTAATGGAAGTGATTCGGGAAAAAAATATTTTTGTCATCTCCGATGAAATGTATGAACAACTTATTTTTGGGGAAGATAAGCACTTTTCTCCCGCTTTGATTGAGGGTTTCAGAGACCGCATTATCGTTTCTAATGCCGTCTCAAAAACCTATTCAATGACGGGCTGGCGAATCGGCTATTTGGCTGCGCCGAAGTGGCTCATTGATGCAACGGCAAAACTTCAATCTCAAATGACCACACATCCATCAAGCATTTCGCAAAAGGCTGCAACTGCAGCACTCTCCGGTGATCAGACTGTTGTTTTCAACATGCGAAAAGAATTTGAATGGCGCAGAGATTATATGTTCCTAGAGCTTTCGGCAATTGAGGCTTTAACGGTTTCAAAACCTGAAGGGGCATTTTATATTTTCCCATCGGTTGAAAAAGTGATTGGTCAATCGATTGAAGGGAAAATACTTGAAAACTCAGTTGATGTCGCTGAGTATTTACTTTCCAAGCATTTGGTTGCAACAGTTCCCGGCGATGCCTTCGGAGCTCCCGGTTACTTACGGCTTTCATTCGCTTCATCTCGGGAAGAATTGGCGAAAGCTGTTTCGCGACTTAAAACGGCTTTTGCATCGATTTAATCATAAAACGAAAATGAGTTCACTTCCGCTAATTCAAGTTGATTCGGTCAGTAAAGTTTATAAAGCAGGAACGGCAGATCCTGTTTATGCAATTCGAGATATTTCTTTTTTGGTTGAGCGTGGGAGCTTTATTTCAATCGTCGGGAAATCAGGCAGCGGTAAATCCACGCTCATGAATCTTATTGGCGGATTGGATACACCAACTTCAGGAACAATTATTGTCAATGGAAAAAAAATCTCGGAGATGAGTCGCGATGAACTTTCTCTTTATCGGCGAAGAGAAGTCGGAATTGTATTTCAATTTTTTAATCTTGTCCCGAATTTAACTGCAAGCGAAAATGCCTCCCTTCCCCTATTTTTCGATGGTGTGTCAGAAAAGGAACGGATGAACCGTGCCGATAATGTTTTAGAATTGGTAAAACTGGGTCACAGAAAAGGTCATCTTCCCACTGAACTCTCGGGCGGCGAGCAACAACGAACAGCAATTGCGCGATCTCTCATTCATAATCCGCAATTCATTTTAGCTGATGAGCCGACGGGAAATTTAGATTCAAAAACTGCTGAAGAAATTATTACGGTTCTCACCGATTTAAACTCAAAAGGGATTACCATATTCATGATTACGCATGATCTATCGCTTGCGGAGTCCATTTCATCAAGAATTTTAACCTTAAAGGACGGAGAGATTCTTAGCGACAAAGAATTAGAAACTCTAAGAAATTAAATAACCTTTTCTTATGATTCGCGTACTCTTATCATTAACTTTTGTTACCACTAAGTAACTTTTACGATTATGAAGCAGAATCATTTATGGATGGGAATCGCGCTGATTGCGCTCGGTGTGGTGTTCCTTGGCAAACAGTTTTTTGATGTTTCTTTTGGAACCGCATTCAAATATGCTTGGCCAATTTTTTTGATTGGCATCGCAACTTTTCAAATGTCCACGAGATCAATTCCAATTTGGGGTGGCGCAATGCTCATTACCGTTGGGGTTCTATTTGAGATTAAATATTTAGGACTATTCCCTCCTAACTTTTTTTCAATTCTATGGCCGATAGGTCTTATCGCAGCGGGTACTTGGATTTTAATTACCCGTGCAAGAAAGCCTGATATGCCAATGTACTCCGACGATCGCACCTCAGCCTTTGGAATTTTCAGTGGTGGAGTTTATAAAATTCAATCGCAGGCATACGAAGGTGGTTCACTTTTTTCTGTTTTTGGAGGTGTCGATTTAGATCTTCGTTCAGCAATGCCCGTTGTCAGTGGCGCCATCATCGATACAGTCATCGTGTTCGCAGGCGGAAAAATCCGAGTTCCTGAAGGATGGAAAGTGATTGTTACCGGACTTCCTTTGTTCGGTGGAATTGAAAACAAAACCGATAAATATCCTGTACCTACAGATGCACCGGTACTTTATATCAAGGCTCTGGTGGTGTTTGGAGGATTAGAAATCAAACCTTATGTAACACCTTTCTCGAAATCTGCCGAATTAAAAACAGAAACGGTTTAATCCAACTTTTTACTTTTCCCCCTCTCTCCCTTCCCAAATTTGATTCCCACAAAACTCATTGAATTGATTCAACTTCTTACAAATTTTTTTAAGTTTGAATTGTTTTTATTCATTCGTCAACTTATTTCTCCATTTTTTTGGTAAATAAAGCTTACATTTAAAAAGTTTTAACTGGCAATTTTGCGAAGAACGAACGCTGAGTTGTCATAATCAGTAAGGAGTAATAATTATGAAGTGTGATGTGCTTATCATTGGCGGCGGCCCATCCGGCGCCACATCGGCTCAAGTTTTAGCAGAATCCGGTTTGGATGTTGTCTTGCTTGAACGAAACCTCAACAACGCAAAGCCCTGCGGCGGCGCGATTCCTCTTGGACTTATCGAAGAATTTCACATCCCTGATGAACTGGTGGAGCGAAAGGTCACTCAAATGGCCGTGCGTTCTCCAAAGGGGAAAGTGATTGAAATGCAAATGCCCAACGGCTATGTTGGGATGGTTCGAAGAGAACGATTTGATAGATTTCTTCGGACTCGTGCAGAGGAAAAAGGGGCAAGTGTTGTTCAAGGAAAAATGCGAAGCATTAAGCATAAAGGCGAAGGTTTCACGGTTGAAGTTGAAACCAACACCCAAGGCTATGAACACATCGATTGCCGCTATGTCATTGGTGCAGACGGTGCCAATTCAAAAACTGCGCTCGATTTAGGTTTCCCGGCAAATGAATTTAAGGCTGTTGCCATTCAACAGCGTTTCCATTATTGTGATGAGCTTTCACGATATAATAACTTGGTTGAAATTTGGTTTGATGGCGAAGTCAGCCCCGATTTTTATGCGTGGGTTTTCCCAAAAGCAGATCATGTTGCGATTGGAACCGGAACTGAGGACAATAACAAAAGCATTAAGCAACTTCAAAAGCGCTTTATTGAAAAACTTGATTTAAAGGTTGAGCCATATTACGAAGAAGCCGCAAAAATACCGATGCATCCTAGAAAGAATTTCGTTCAAGGAAATGCGATGCTTGTAGGTGATGCGGCAGGATTAGTCACTCCATCAAACGGCGAAGGAATCTTTTTTGCAATGCGCTCCGGTAAATTAGCGGCAGAAGCACTTTCGGCTCATGTCAGACTCCCTTCGGTTTCGCTTGAATCCTACGAAACCACATTTCGCCGCTTGTATTCACCAATCTTCACAGGACTTAGTGTGATGCAGTGGATCTATTATCGGAATGACCGGCTTCGTGAAAGTTTTGTGGCCATTTGTAAAGATGAACATGTGCAACAGATTACCTTTGATTCTTATCTCTACAAGAAAATGATTCCTGCACCTTTTTGGGTTCAGATGAAAATCGCAGCAAAAAATGTTTATCACCTTGCAGTTGGTCATTAATCAATGCCTGAATCGCCCTTAATTTTTGATGGTGGCGGAACATCTCTGAAAGTGTTCCGCCTCTCAACAGGCCAAAGTGTCCCCGTTCTTGAAAGTATCTCCGGCAATTTTAATTTTCAATCCGGTAAACGAGATTGGATTCTTTCTACCCTTCTTACTCTATTGAAAAAATATCAACCAGAGAGCTGCTATATCGGTCTTGCAGGTATTCAGTCTCAAAATGAAAAATTTCAAATTCAACAACATTGCGGGAGTTACAATCCTACGGTTTTGAGCGACTTAGAATTGGCTTTCCTTATTCACTTTAGGGATGAGGATGGGTTGCTCTGCATTTTAGGAAGCGGAAGTATTTATGCAGCAAAGATTCACGGCCGACTTCATAAAGTGGGCGGTTATGGAAAGTTGATTGGTGACGATGGAAGTGCGATTTCGATTGGGCTTAAAGCATTAAAAGCCATCCTCCAATATTGGGACGGATATGACAGTGAAAGCCCAAGAGATGCTGAGCTTTTTGTACATGCTTTCAAAGAATATTTTTCTGATAAGAAAACACTTTTAGATTGGCTTTATCAAGCTGAAAACGGGTCACAAATTCTAGCCCCTATGGTGCTTAGGCTTTCTGAAAGTGGGAATAAATTTGCGCAAGCCATTATTCGAGATGAGGCGCAAGAGGCCGCGAAAAGCATTCAAACATTACTAAAAAAAGTGCGGGAATTAGGGATTCGAAGCGAATTCAAGGTTGCTTTTCACGGCGGACTCGCTGACCACTTTCCTTCTTATCTCAAGCTTATCGAAAAGTACTCAGAGTTAACCTTTAGAAATAATTGAACGAGCCTTGCATCTCAATCCGTTGGAAACTCAAGTGTAAAGGTACTTCCCTCTCCAAACACGGATTCAAGTTTTATTGTACCCCCAAGAAGTTCAACCGCTTTTCGAATGATTGCAAATCCAATCCCCGTTTTCATTTCGTTGGTATCAGCAAAAAAATCGGTGTTTAACAATTTCTCTTGAACCTCCGGAGAAATTCCCAGACCATTATCACTAATAATCAAACTGATCGACTTTTTTGTGCCTTTACAGCGAATCTTGATTACAGGATCAACATTAGGTTTTCGATAAGTTATTGCATTATCAAATAGATTGCTTATCACGGAGTGAAGCAACACTTTATCGCTCTTAATTGTGGCACAAGTAATTTGAGCCTCAAGGACTGCATTTGTCTCTGCAATTCTTGCTCCGAATTCACGTTCAATTTCTCCAATAAACTCTGCGAGTGAAATTTCAACTTTGGTGAGTTCATTTCCTCCCAATTTCGAATAAGTAATCACATCTTCAATTAAACGATTGGATCGATAAACGGATTCCCAAATTGCTTGAAGTACATCAATTGCTTCAGAAGGAAGTCCTTGCAAATCTCGAAGCATAATTGTGCCGGATTTGATAATCTTAATTGGAGTTCTCAAAGAGTATGCTGATGCCGCAGCAAACGCTCTTAATTCTTGATTTTTTTTGGCAAGGTCGATTCTTTGGCGTTCAAGTTCCTTCTCAGTTTTCACTTTTTCTATAGCAGCTTCAACAGCGTGAGAAAAGTAAGCCGGCGCAATGTTCTCTTTAATGAGATAGTCTTGAGCTCCCAGTTTAAGTGCTTGTACAGAAACCCATTCATCTCGTTCATTTGCAATCATGACCACCGCGTAGTCACTTTTACCGGAGCTATTGGTTAGCCGATCGAGAAACTCTAGTCCGGTCATTTCTTTCAATTCATAATCAATGACAATACAATCGGGTTTGAGTTCAGAAAGACTTGAAAGTGCATTTTCAGCTGAACTTTCTTCAATCAACTCATATTGAATAGTTTTAATGGAGCGAAGAAATTCGCTAAACCGAGAAAGTTCGCTTTGGTTATCTATCAGTAGAAGGATTCGCCGCATCAAAAGTAATTTTTTTGCTTATGCAAAGAATTGATTTAAAGGTGAGTAAAATCTAAATGACCTCCAAGTATTTTATCAAACAAAGACTGACTTATGTTCGTTTTACGAGAATTTAAGAATCCGTTTATACAATGAAAATATGGCGTCAACGGTTTTTTCGGTAGTGAAATTTTCTTTCCAATGCTGAAAGGCGGCTTCACCAAATTTCATCCTTAAGTTATTGTTTGAGAGAATTGTATTGATTGCTGTGGTGAGCTCTTTTACATTGGAAGGCTCTACGGCTAACCCTGTCACCCCATCTTTGTTGGCAATTTCTACGCCTGTACCGAGTTTAGTTGAAATTAGAGGTTTACGAGCACGCATCGCCTCAAGAAGTACAACTCCAAATCCTTCACTTTGAGCAATTGAAGGGAGAACAAAGCATGTGCACAATTGAAAGAGCGGTTCTATATTCTCTAACTCACCGGCAAGATGGACTTTACTTTCAACATTGAGCCGGTGAATCGTAGCTTCTAGTTCACTTCTTAGAGGGCCTTCGCCAACAATGACCAAATGAGCATTGACTTCTTGCATCGCCTCAATCAATACATTAAAACCTTTATAATAAACCAACCGACCTACACTGAGTAAAAACGGTGCTTTGCCAATCCTATTCAAAATCATTTTCGTTTTTGGATCTACGATTACGCTCTCCGTTGCCTTTTCCGAAAGGCAAAGCGGAATTATATGAGTTTTATTTTCATACTTCGGCAAAAATAGGGATGCGCGAATATGTGCCTTGCTCGGTACTGCAATTGCGCTGCACTCGTTTAGAACTTTATGAATCATTGGGCTTAGAAGGGGAAATAGAAGTTTTTGACGAATAATGTCCGAATGCCAATGCACAACAATCTTAGGCTTCAACTGAAGATGAGAAAACAATGCAATACAATCTGCCCAAGGATTTGGCACATGAGTATGAATAATATCCGGCTTAAACTCTTTAATAATTCTGGCGGCGTCTAAGAGAATCTTTGGAGAAAGAGGAAGGGATAAGACTTTACCATAAGTGGCGGCTCTTGTCAGGGTAAAATTATCAATGTTTTCACTTAGGCTTGTGGTGTTAGATGAAGATACCAAAACCTGAAGATCAACTTTTTTTGAAAGTGGTGAAGAAATTTCTTTGAGGAAGGTTTCAATGCCGCCTTTATGGGGGTGAAAAAATTTTCCAATTTGAAGAACTTTCATTTCAGCGAAGGATTGAAAGCTTTTCTGTTTTGGAAATTGATTGACGGTTCGTTACAACTGACAATCGATAAATGTAGGTTCCATTCGAAAGCAAGTCTCCATCTTCATCTCTCCCGTCCCACGAAATCAGTGAAAATATCCCAATCGGTTGGATCGCATTCAATAAATTAAGTTCCTTCACCATTCTTCCGGAAACCGTGAAAATTCTCAATTTCATTTCTTCAATGATTTCGCTGCCATCCCCAGTCAATCGAAAAGCAAATTGGGTTTGGTTTGCGAAAGGATTTGGATAATTATAAAATCCTTCGATTGAAAAATCATTTTGAACCGTAAATCGAATCGAAGATGATGTGCTATCAGCCAAGTTTCCACTTGCGTCTCTTATCGTAGCTTGCAGGGTGTATGTACCGCTTTCCAAAAAAGGGGTAAATGTAACGGAAGAAGATTGGCTTTGAGATGAAGCAGCAGAAAACGTAACAGATGGATTATTAAAAAAAATTCGCCTTCCATTTAAACGGAGCTGATATAAAGACGTATCTGATATTGGAATCGGTGAACGATCAGTAATTTGATATTGAATCGTAGGCTTTGCAGAAACGAGGTCGCCATCACGAATTTCGCGACCATCAATTGTTACTCTTACTTCCGGCGCAATGGTATCGCTTAAAACCGTATAACTCTTTTCTGCACTATTATTTAGTTTAGTGAGTTCATTTAGCGTTTCATTTTCGTCTATTGAAACTGAAACTTGAATTCGTCCTCGTTTATTACGTGTGTTTAGTAACGCATTGAATTGACGACTTTCATTTGGCTTTAAATTTCGAACCATCATTCGAATCGCTGAGTCGCTTCGACTTCTCTCTAACTCCTGCTGCACAATGGTGATTGGAATTGAATCCACGACAACACTACCTAAATTTCGAAGCTCAAGAGTTAAGTTATTAGGCTTACCCTCTTCAAGAGTGCTATCTGAAAATGACATCGCTTCACTTGAAACCGCAACATCAGGAGTACCCTTATATCTAACAGTAATTGTATTTAAGGTCGGAGAAGGATTTTGACTATCGCTGCCTCTTGTTAACGTTCCTCTTAATCGGATAAAAGCGTATCGTTTAGCATTCAGATTTGTGAGTTGCAAAACATTTTTACTTTCATTGAGCGTAAATAAAGAATCTTCGGTTTGATTACTATTTACTCCGTAAACACTTGTATTTATTGAGCTTCCCCCGTTTGAGGATTGTTCTACGCGCAAATCAAGCCATTGTGAGGCTTTGCCAATGATGTCAGATTCAAAAGTTCCCTCACGATTCGGGAGACGAAGAATTCCCTCTGCTCGTGCAGAACGGAAAAGGGAATCACAACCGGAGTCGTTTGTAGATGAACAGCGACTTCCCCAGTCTTCTAAGTAGAAACTCTTATTCATCGATCCCGCAAAAACCCAAGATTCACCTACCTTTAATTGGGCATATCTTCTGCTTCCAAGGCTTTTAAATAATTCAATTAAACCTGAAATGGGTGGATAATCAACCGGCGGAATTGCATCCATTAGAGCAACAAAAACAATTTGATGAGGTTTTAGATTTTCAAGCATTTCTGTCAATTTTAATAAAGCTATTGAGGCTTGAGGATCATTATTTTGAATTTCCCATAGGTCATAATTTCGATTTACCAAGGGTGTTAGGCCAATTGCGGTGTCGATAACAACGACATTCAATCCTCTGCGATTTGCTCCATACGCTGCAAATGAACTGACCTCTCCAATCGTGATTTCATAACGAATATTAAACAATCCCCCTCGCGACCCTACAGAACGCAATCTTATCGGATAGCTTCCATTTGAAAGGCGAATTGAACCATTTTGAACTTCTGTATTACTTAATCGTAAACGCGAAAATAAACTTCCATTGAGTCGCCAAACTTGATTGTTTGTGGTTTGATTTCCAAAAGTAATCACGGAGGTTTTCCACTCTTGAACAGCATTATTGATGACCTTACCAACCCGCCAATAATAAGGCCGATTTACCAAAAGTGTTGATTGCGGTTTCCACTTTGTAATAAATGGATCCATCTCAATATCTGGGCTTACTTCCAAAACAGCGCTACTGAATGATGAAGAAGTATCTAATTCAAATCGAAGTTTTTGATGAGATACTTGATTCCCTTCTGTAACAACACTGAGTTCGGGATTCATCGGAGAAATAACTGAATAATCTTGAGGGGAAACCAATATTTGATTCTCTGCAACCACTGTAAACCTTAACAAGACCTCATTATTTCTTACATCGAATTCATCAACCTCTTGTAATTCATTGATAGTAGCAGTGAGTTGATGCTCGCCAGATTGACCATTAAATTGAAATTGACTCCGGATGGTGTCGTTTACCTTTGGAGAAAGAATCAAGGTATCTTGAAGCAACACTTTCGTTGTAAATCCAATCTGATCATAAATCTTTAGTCGAACGCGCTGATTGACAGGTGATAATCCATTATTTCCAACAACAATAATTAATCGTGCGGTATCTCTTTCTGAAAGCGTGCGAATAGGAGAATTACCTCGAATAAATTGCACCGCGTTTGATGGAAAAAAGAAATCCGGTTTTGTCTTTAATGGAATTCTAAACGCTGGATCTCCCAGAATATTATATTGATCAAGTGTTCCGACACGTAAAGGTTCCCAAAACGGCGTAAGGTTTAATAGCTCTTGATATGCACCGCTCCATACAGAACTCACGTCAAGCAATGAATCTGCAACAGCGCGATACGCCCCACGCATCATTGCGTAATCTGTCGAAGGAAATCCCCAACCTGAAGTACCTAAGAAAATAAGGCTTCCTGAGTTTGGTTGTAATACAAATAGCTCTCCAAAGGTTCTATTATAGGGTTCAGCGAATCTCCCTGTATGGCAAGTCCAACTCATTACGATGGGATACTTTCCTTTATTTCGAAGTGCTTTTGGATCGTTAAGAGCTAAGTCCCAAGTTTGCGAACCTGCATGACCAATAAAATTAACGACTGATGCACCTGAATTGAATGATTCCTCAAGCCTTTCAGAGAGTTGATAATTGATAAATGGATTTTGATCATCTCTGTAAATGGTATCAACAATTCCTCCAATCGGACGAATTCGAATAAAATTATCTGCCAGAAAATTAGAATTTTGCCTGAACAGAAGTTGCTCACTCCTTGTAAATCCACCATTGATAAAGAGAAATCGCTTATGCCACGATTCCGCTCCACCATCCAATACCTTAAGATGCTCTTCAAGTTTATCAAGATAGGCCTTCGCTTCTAAACTTGATTGGGCTGGAATTCTTCCGATGGTGCACTGAGGAAGATTGATAAATGGCCGAAGGGAATCATTTCTAAAGCTCACAAACCAAATATCACTAACAGGGTTTCCATATACCGGAATGAGTGGTTTCTTCAATGATGACTGAGGTATTCGATGTTTTGAATCCCAATTACCCCCGCCGAAAAGAACAATAAAGCGTGGTTTAATTTGCCATCGATCAAATGCATCTTTTATAAAAGCCTTAACTGATTCGGGAGAGTAAACACCAAAATTATATTCATCGAAAATCGATTCAACGGAAACCACTTTTGTCGAAAAATTTCCTCCCAATTTGCTTGAACGCAAAGAAGCAAGACGAAGTGCCTCGGTTTTTAATTCCTCAGCGGTAATAATTAAATACTCTGCACCGTTTGACTCTAAGAACAAATATTCAGGTATAACTTTCTTGAGGATCGGTTTAATGATTTCTTCACTTTCTGCAACGAGATACGTTTTTTTATTTTTTGCAAAAAGCCTCGCTTTGTTTTCAAAAAGTAAAACGCCATCAAGCCAAGTGGAATCCGTTAGGTTTAAAGCGGAAACCCCTGTTCCGGTTCGGTTGCTAAGAACCACATCTTTTCCTTCACCCTCAAAGGATTGATGCCTTGCCTCTAAATTAAAAGTTGGAAGTTTTTGAAATGAGTAATCGCTTTCATATTCAATTTCAATGGCATCCAAATTGACAATATTTGTTAAAGTTTGCACGGTTGAATTGCGTTTCAAAGTCAACCGAAACTGAGTTGATGGTATTGAAAGCAAGTTTGAGGGAAAGGTGAACTCAGCAATCGTATCTGCTCGATTATAGAATACAAATTCCCCCAAAACAGTATTTCCAATGCTACATTCAACGCGATGCTCACCGCTTGAATTGACATCTTGACTAATGCCAATGAGACGGAAACGAATTTTTGCATTTCCGGTTTGCAAAGCCCCTTCAGTTGGAAGTTCAAACAAATCTGAATCATCACTAAGTGTATTCTGAACAATGAAGGCACGCCAATGCCAACCTTCAGTGAATGTTCGCTCGGTGATGTAAGGATTTACACCGGGGTGATAGAAACCATCATACTCGGCTCTGAGGATTCGATTTTGTTTTTCTGAAACAAGACCATTCGAAGGCGTTACGGTTTCGATTGAGTATCGCTTCCCTTTTGCTCCGCCCCAAGTAAGCCAATAAACCGCGGTATCTGAATATTCATCATAATAAGGGGTAATCATATTTCGAATTTTGCCGGTGGTTTCATCGATGATTGGATACGGGAAAGGCTTATTCACTTCACCTAAAAACTGAATTTGATCCAGTTCGTTCATGACACTATCCATCTCACCCGAAAGATGCAAAGGCAATTCAATTGATTTTCGATACAGTTTGAATGACATTGGGTTGATTAAGGTAATGTCAACCCCTGCTGCCATTAGGTCTCTACCTTCTAAAGACACAATTCCATTTTTAGTAATCAAGAGTTTTAGCCAAGGTTTCGAAAAATCAGGAAATGAATTTGATTTAATCGATGATAAATTCCGTTTGAATGGTTTCGAGATCGAAACATTTTGTTCTTTTTCAACTATTCGATTCCATTTTTTAATGTGATGGAAATTCACCACGCTACTTCTTAAAAAATTTAGATCACCTTCACTCGATGAATTTTCAGAATGGCTCTGAAAAGCATCTTTTAGACTCACTTGTGAATGAATCGTAATAGAAATAATTGGATGAATGATAAGAGAATTTGATTCAACACTAAGATGGACAGGTGAAACCCTTATTACAGCAACTCTCTGCCCTGCGATAGATTGATAGCGAATAACGCTAGCAAGA
The DNA here is from genome assembly GCA_033763895.1 of Chloroherpetonaceae bacterium. Lineage (NCBI taxonomy): Bacteria > Pseudomonadati > Chlorobiota > Chlorobiia > Chlorobiales > Chloroherpetonaceae > Chloroherpetonaceae bacterium. Next base: position 201,111 of record JANRJQ010000007.1, read on the forward strand.
TTCGGTGAACTTCCATTTTTACTTGCATTCTTTTCATTTCCCTTTGAAGGCCGCTGCTTCGACCCAAGCATCGATAACTGTTGTTCATATCGCCCATAACTTTTTGAACGAACGTCAATTTTGCCGTTTTGTGGGACAGCGACAAAAAAATGCTTTACCGGTATGTCGTAAAAGGATGAACTGCTATCGTTGAATGGATGGGGATGATCAAAATCACTTCCAGAAAACGAAATCGTATAATCTCCCCGCTCCACTTCATAAACTTTGAGATCATTTGTGAAAACATCTAGAGTAAATGAGTGAATGGTTTCATCTCTTAATTTGAATGATTGGGAAAAGAGTGAATCAAAAAATAAAAAAAATAAACAAACGAAAATCATACTCACAATGAGCATTTTTTCCATTGTTTTATTATTCTTTTTTTTCAAATCCATTTTTTGAATAAATCAAGGGATTGGAATCATACCAAGCTTTCTCGCTGGGGTTTCATCATCTTTTCTAACGTCATTCCCCAACCCGTAATAAGCCCAAAAGCTGCCCAAAAATAAGGTGAGAGAGGTGAAGAGGCTGCAAAAAAAATTAAGAGAATTGAAATCAGCAATGATGAATAAAGAAGATTCATTTGGTGCCAGCTCTCATGCATAGTTCGATTTAAAAATAATAGCGGTTTTTGAAGCAAATAGATAAAAATTGAAAAGCAGGCAAATCCTAACATTCCGGTTTGCGATAAGATATAGAGGTAAACATTGTTGATAGAGAGTTTAATTGATTCATTTACACCCAACTTAACCGCACAGAATAGCCCATAATGTGATAAGCCTACGCCAAAAATAGGATGCGAAATAAACAACTCGTAGGCATATTCAATCTCCTTTAACCGTGTTTCTAAAGAACCGGTTGACCCTTGCATTTTTGCAAACGTGTTTTCAAGTTCAAGTTCAAGAATTAATTCGAAATCGCCGCTTTGAGCAATGAAAAGAAGAACAGAAAATAGAATTACTCCAAACCCAATTAAGAAAGCCTTACTTTCCGCTCTAATTAAAAAATATAAAGTAACAATCGCGGTTGAAAAAAGTCCGATTGTTGACCTACTTAAAAGCAGACCGAGGAATGAAAGAACGAGAGAAATCACAAGCACCATTTTTCTTCGATCCTCCTTTTTAAAAATTCCCAAAGCCCCTAACATTATTGGAATCACAACGGATAAATACGCCGCATAATGATTTGGCTCTTGAAAAGATGAAGAAAATCTTGGCACAATATCAAGAATGATATCTTCTCTTTCACTTGCTTTCTCTAATACAAATAGTGCCTCTCCCCGAAGCAAACCAACCAATTGATTTATGGTTAAGAGTGCAGGAACGATAGCACCGCAGGCAATCCAAAAAATTAAATCTTTCATTGAATTTTCATCTTCGGCTGAGTGCTTCGCAATCAACGTAAAAAAAATAAAGTTCATCACGAGATAAACGATCTCAATGAGAAAGCTGCTCGGCGTCATTCTTGCACCACTTGCCCAATTTGGCCACCCTCCGATTTGAGAAAGTTCAAACCAACCCAAGACAGAACTCAAGATTGAAATCAGTAAAAAAGTAACACCCAACCAAATTAACCGGCTTGGAATATCTGGTTGCCTCTTGTTTCTATCAATCAATTCAACGCCGATAAGCAAAAGGAGAGAGATCTGATAAATCTTTATAGGAATACCGAGATTAATAAAAAAAACCTCTACAAGCGGCATTGTTGCAAGGGTAATGGAAAGAAGGGCTCTTTTGAGGTTTTTCATTTTACTTTAGTCACAAAATCTTAAAGTAAAATAAGGGGGGATTGGGAAGAAAAAAAGCGGGTGATACCCGCTTTTATCAAAACAAAAGTTTTTAATAAATCAACCTTCACGCTTTACCTTCAATTCACTCTGCTTTTCAAAAACTCGATGAACTTCGTAGTCATAAGGTGTTGCGATGGCCGCGAAAAGATAGGCTACAATAAAAAATCCACTAGTTGCGAAAATCATGACGATAAAGGACATTCGCACTAGCGTTGGATCCCAATCAAAATACTCGGCAATTCCTCCTGCTACACCTAAGATCTTTTTATCTGCGCTCGATCGATAAAGTCTTCGATACTCCTTTTCCAATCCCGGATGACTTTGTTGCTTCTTGTTTTCTTTTTTTGTAAAAGATTGATAAAGCAACCATATCCCTGCAAAAATTACCACCAAAGGTAGTACGACATCAATGTGATCTGCTAAATAATCAATCACATCAATTGGCCCCCAAACCAATCCTTTCTGAAAAAGGAAAGACCATATTCCTAAACAGATAAGGATGGTTCCTGCAACAAATCGTGACTTAGACCTAACGCGAAATTTTTTTTCGTCTTGCTCGGGTGCTGAAACCTGACCTTCATTGAACGATTGATTCATTTCTTCGGGCATAATTGTTGTATAGATGATTAAAAAAGCTGCATGATTTCAACAAAGAATTACTCATTTATTTAGTTACGCCCTCAATTATCTTAAGTTGCGATTGATTCTTTATTTTCATTTCAATTACACGATTTAACAACTATGTTTTTATGAACAACGTGAAGTTGGAAACAGAAGAAAGTGAAGCCCCCAAAAGAATCACCATCAAGGTTTCTAAGGCACAGTCGCGAGAAAGGATTGATGTTTTTTTAACCCGACAAATGGAAAATGCAACGCGAAACAAAGTTCAGGTGGCAATTGATGAGTTGCGGGTTCTTGTCAATGGAAAAGCTGTAAAATCGAATTACAAAGTGATGCCAGAAGATGAAATTGAAGTCATCTTTACTCGACCCCCCGCTCCAGAAATGAAGCCTGAAAACATCCCCATCAATATCGTTTTTGAAGATGACGACATCATCGTGATTAATAAGCCTCCCGGAATGGTAGTGCATCCCGCTTTTGGAAATTGGACCGGGACCCTTGCCAATGCCTTGCTTCATTACACTATGGAAAAAAGCCCAACCGGAGAAAGTGAACTCTCAGAGTCACAAGAAGATCCTTTCCGACCCGGAATAATCCATAGGCTTGATAAAGACACCTCCGGACTGATGGTTGTTGCAAAAAACAATGAGTCTCATTTTGGAATTGCAAAACAATTTGCTGCAAGAACCACAGAAAAGCATTATTCCGCAATCGCGTGGGGTTGCCCAAAAGATTCACAAGGATTTATTCAAACAAATATTGGTCGAAGCAAACGAGATCGAAAGAAAATGGCAGTTTATCCTATAAATGGTGAAGAAGGGAAAATTGCTCAAACAAAGTATGAAGTCGCTGAAATGTACACCGGATTCTCTTTGCTTAGATTAAGATTATTGACCGGAAGAACCCATCAAATCCGTGTACATTTAGAGCACATAGGTCATCCAATTTTGGGAGATGAAGTTTATGGAGGTAAGCCGCTAAGAACAATTCAAATCTCAAATAGCGACGCTTTTTTGAAAAACCTATTTAGTCTTATGCCAAGACAGGCCTTACATGCTGAATGGCTTTCATTTGATCATCCAAAAACGAAAAAGAGAGTTGTTTTTGAAGCGCCTTTCCCCGATGACTTTAATGCAACTATTCAAAAGCTTAAATCTATTTCTCATTAATATAGTCTAATCTTCATCGCTTACTACAAATGACTGATATGGAATTTTTTCAGCCTCTGCTTTCGCTTCCTCACGGCTTTGGTAAGATTTTTGGGATTTTACTTTAAAGAGGATATTGTTTTTCGTGTCCTTTTCCTCAAATATTCTTACTTGATGAATTTTCATCAATTCTGCAAACCGCTCTGCACCCCTCTTTTCCTTAAAGCTTCCGAATTGCAATCGAAAGGATTGAGTTGATTTAGGAGGCGTGGTTTCCGTCTTCAATGAAGCTTTTGACGTTTCAATTGAAACGGGAGGCTTAGCGGGTGTTTCTGTAACTTTCGGCGAAGAAACGATAGGGTTTGGTACTTCGGGTTTTGAAATCGGCTCTTGCTTTTGTGGTTGACTTAGCGAAGGAGAACTCGCATTGGCGGTAGTATCCATTAAAGGCATTGAATTATCAGGCAAACGAACCGCAGGGGTATAAACAAAGTCGTTAATAAAGTTATATTCATTCATTCGTTGCTGAGCAAATTCGGCGTAAATCGACTCGGGATATGCTGAAAGCATCTCTTCATAAAAACCTGCTGCTGAATCGCCGTTTTGCGTAAAGTAAGCCTTAAGAATCAACTTATCCTCCGCCTCTAACTTTTGTTTTGAGAGGCGTTGAAGCTCAAGAATATTTTTTTCTTTTAATCCTTTCAGTAAAATTTCTTTTACAGTTTGAGCCTCTGTGTGATGGTGAAACAGAAGCATCATAAAAAGAATAAAAATGATATTGATAATTGGTTTTTTCATAACGCCCAATTCAACTTTTCTTTATTGAGAAATGATTGTATTCCTTTCTTCAAGTCATCTGTCGTTCTCGAGAGCGAATTAATCATAATTGCATACTGAATTGCTTCATCCAGATCTAAGGATTCTACAGAACGAATTAATTTTTTTGTCAATGAAATCGCTTCAGAACTCGTATTTACGAGTAACTCTGCGCAAAGTTGTTGAACAAATGAATGAATATGTTCATTTGAAACACTGTGGGCTATCAGTCCAAGTTTTTGCGCCTCCGAAGCACTGACCACATTGGCTCTTAAGAGCATCTCTCGAATTCCGGCATTTCGAGTTCGGCGAAGCAAGAATACAGCAACAAGCGCAGGTACAAACCCGATTTTGGTTTCGCTATAGCAAAACTTTGCATCCTCTTCTGAAGCCACAGCGATATCACAAAGTGTTGCAAGCCCACATCCTCCGGCAAATGCAACCCCTTGAATCTTTGATACCGTTAATTTTGAATGTGTATATAACGCATTGAAAAGTCCTGCCAATTGCTCGGCATCTGCAATATTTTCTTTAGTACTTTTCGTTGAAATGACTTTAAGTTCTTCAAGGTCAAGCCCTGAGCAAAACGCAGAACCCATTCCTTCCAAAAGAACAAGCTTTACTTCAGGGTCTTTGTTACTTTGCTTAAAGGCGTCGGTGAGTTCTAAAATCATGCGGGTTGTGAGTGCATTCTTTTTTGAAGGTCGGTTCAAACAAATATGAGCGGTATGATTTGAGAGCGTGTAAGTAATCTCGTGATAATTTTCCATTTGTTGTAAACTTAGATTTCAAAAAAAAGCCCGCTATGCAAAGTACAAAGCGGGCACCTTCTCAAACAACAAACACAAAAGAACAGAGAAAACTAAATGTTCAAATTTAATTGCTCTTTGTTTGATTGGAAATAACACAAATGTGTCATTTTTACGATTGAGTTTCCTTATTAAAACGATTAAATTCTTACTTTTGAAACACCGCTGTTTTCACAGACTCCCCAAACATTGCCAATGGAATTCCAATCAAAATCCCGGAAAGGGAGATCGCCAAAGGAAGAAAAGTCCCAAATGAAATACCCACCAACATCGATAGTTTAAGGGCATAAATTGGATTCCAAAATGTTAAGATAATCGAAGGGACCCCCCAAAATCCAAATCCAAATGAGCCACCCGCAAGTGCAGCACCTTTAGAGCCTGTAACAAAAAAACCGGCATTAAAGCAAAAAAGGAAAATTAGCCACCAATAGACGGGTGCACCCATTTTTAATATGAGAGCAATGAGTGCTGCAAATCCGATACCTGCAACCAGTGAAAACAAACCTATTTTGATCATTCCCGTCCGTTCATTATCGAAAAATTTACTAAAGTTGAATCCGGAGATGTAAGGTACAAGACCTTAAAGTACTCCCCATTTGCCCAAGCCTGAACACCAGAGTCATAAAATTTTGAATGCGGTTTGCCTGATACACCACCCGGCATTGAGACTTCTGCAATTGGAATTCCAGTTTTTGAATGTTCAACCACAATCCGCCAAGAAGGCCCGTGATTTCTATTGACTGCATTTACCGTATTGTACGATCCGCTAACCGCAAACGGTGCTGTACCAAATCCCGGTAGCCTTGCTTGATGCCGAATCTCGACCGGATTTCGCTTTCCCCAAGGTTGTATTTCCTCGGTCTTCGAAAGAGAATCAATAGCAAGTTGAAACGCAAAAAAGATTTTCTTTCCTAATTCTTTAATTTCTACTTCTTTCTCAACAGATTTGGAAAATAGGGTTTGAATTCTAGAGAGTGTCACATCTCGGCTTGGACGAAGCGATGACTTTGAAATTACCCAATCCCAATACTCTCTATAAAATAATGATGACCATAATTCGAAAACAGTTGGCTCAATTGTTTCAGATTGATAACGATAATTCCATTTTTCTAACTTCATCAATATTTCCTTTTGATGAGGCTTCACTTCAAACTTTGAAGAATGAATTGATTGAAGAAATAAAGGGAGAAGTTCTTTGGCATAAAGATTGAAATCATCAAGTTGAAGAGATTTCATATTCTCTCTTGTTCCCATTTTTTGAGAAGACACTTTTTCAAGTTGTTGTTTGATTCTTGTCCCTCTTTCCATCGACGCATAATCCCAGCCAAGATAATAGGGATACGATGAATCGACCGGATTTTGATTGGCTGAAAAAACGAATCCTGAGGAATTCATGAAACGCGTTGGCAATTCTCGGTAAGTTATCGATGGTGATTCATGATACGAATTGAGAGACAATAAACGGCTTCCGTTTCGATTTTCCTTATTTCGTTTCAAGAACTTTCCGTTGTGCCGAATTGCAACCCTGCCGCTTGTATCGGAAATTGCAAAGTTTTGTGCGGGGACAGTATAACCTTCCAAGGCAGACAACGCCTCGTCAATATTTTTGGCACGGTTTAGATTAAAAATTCCTTTGAGTGAATTATTTGGGTGATAAAGCCCCCAATGCATGACCGCTTCTTCAACAAAATTCGGATTTAGCTTTGGTTCACCTTTTCTTGCAACAAGAGGTCCAATTTGAGATTCTAAAATTGTATCAATTTTTGTAATCCCTGTTCCTCGAACTATGAAAGGTTCAATTCGTTCTGAAAACCGTTTGTATTGACCTTGCCACAGGTACTCCATTTGGTTTTCGGGATTTCTCTCCACTTGATACCAATCTAAAATATCAGAACCCGCATTGGTTGCCCCCCAAGCAATATGCTTATTAAAGCCAAGGATGATGGAAGGAATACCTGCTGTGGTTACGCCATAAGAATTAAAATTCAGTGAATCCGTTTTACTTTTTAAAACCAATTGCATTTCAATCCAAATTGAAGGCAAGGTTAGGGTAAGATGTGGATCGTTACATAAAATCGGATTTCCAGTTTCTGTTGAACCGCCAGCAATCGCCCAATTATTACTTCCCTTTCTGGGTTGGTACGGGTTATCCCATTCCCAAAGTTCATCAGATAAAGCAGAAACATTCATGAATAAGGGATCTATCATTTTCAAAACGCTGGATTGCTGATCTGGCTTTTCTGTTTGCTTGCTCTCTAGCATCGGTGCATCGGCAAATGGCACATTGAGAGGTGAATACATTGGAAACAATTCATTGGCTAAAGAGTCTCCAAAAATTTCACAAAATTCCTCGTAAGCCCTGTCGTTATTACGATAAGTCAGGTCATAAGTCAAGTTACTTTGCATTAAAAAGCAGTTTAAGGGCGTATAATTTTCAGGTCGATAGCCCAAAAGCTTAAATTCGACTGGATAATTTGGTTCATGAAGTGATGACAGATAGGCATTGTAACCTTTGGAATAACTTTCAAGCACGACCTTCATTAATGAATCCTTGATTGAAAGCTCATACGATTTTTCTGCAGCTACTTTTAGTCCGATTCGTCTCATGAATCGGTCATAATCAAGGGTTTGTTCACCTAGGATTTCAGAGAGACGCCCAGAGGCAGCGCGTATTTGAATATCATGTTGCCAAAGTCGTTCACTTGCAACAGTATAACCTTGGGCAAAAAAGAGGTCTTCAATTGTTTCAGCAAAAATATGAGCGACGCCTCGTCGATCTCGTTGAATGGAAACTTTTGATTGAAGAAAATTTTCAGGTGGATGAAATGCATCATAATCCGGTAGGATCGCGTTCCATAAAGCACCTCCTAAGGGATTTAGATAGGCGGAAATCGAAATTGTGCCGGCTAATCTTTGATTAAACCCCCAAATTAACAAAACAGAAAAAAAGCCAATCAATAATGGCTTAAGATATTTTATACCCATCTATGGATTTAATTGTTAATGCGATTTTGGCGCTTCCATTCCCTTTTCAAATGATATAACACAATTTCTGCCGCGTTCTTTAGCGACATAAAGTGCCACATCGGCGCATTCTGTAAGTATTTTTAATTCTTCACCATCATCGGGAAAGGTTGCAACGCCAAGACTCGCCGTCAAATTACCGGTTGGTTGCTTTTCTTGAAAAGGAAAATAAGTTGATTCTATTGCTGTGCGAATTCGCTCCGCTTGAATAAACGCTTGCTCTTTCGTTGTTCTTGGGAGAAGTATTGCAAATTCCTCACCGCCAAATCGAGCAGCCAAATCGGTTTCGCGCACACAATTCTTGATAATATTTGCAACTCGAATCAAGCAATCATCCCCAGCCAAATGCCCATTTGTATCATTATAATGTTTGAATTTATCCACATCTAGCATCACCAACGACATTTTATCTCCAAAGCGACGCGCATACATTGATTCAACTTGAAATTCATCTTTAAAGTGCCGGTAGTTAAAAAGCTTCGTTTTTTCATCCGTTATCACCAAGTCACTGAGTTCTTTGGTTTTCTCTCTTACTTCGAGACCCAAAAACCGAAGGGTTCTTGCAAGGTTCGAGACTTCATCTTTCGGATTACGGTCTTTAATCAATGGCTCAAGCTTATCAATCATTGTGGTAAGCGTTTTTGGCTTATCTGCTTTCACTTCCTTCAAAGCTTGAACGATTTTATTCATTTCTGACAGTGCAGAAAAAATAATGAAAATCAGTGTGAGAAGGAGAGGGACAAACAAGACAACAAATGCTAAACCCCAATTTCTTAACAAATCCAGTTTCTTATCAAGAATTGAAATGTTGAATTGAAGCTCATTTTGCCGGCGTTCAACCAAAATTCGAACTTGGTTATAGATACCGACAAGGTTGTTATAATTGGCGGTAAGTTTTCTCATTTTTTCTGCTCTTTCTGTGGTGCTAAGAGCTTTAACCCGAGGATTTTTCTTTCCTGCTTCAGGGATTTTCACAACACTTTCAACATCATCAATGTAACCGGCGTGCATCGATTCAAGGGTTTTTAAGGTCGAGAGCATTTCGGGGTTATCACGGTAAATTGTATTGAGAATGTTAAGATTTAATTCTAATCGTTTTGTGGCTGTATCGACTTCACGTCGAATCAGTTTGATTCCCTCAAGGGATCGATCATTTCCAGAAAGGTATCTGAGAATTGCGTTGTCATATCGAACAAGTGCAGTATTAAACTCGCTTAAGGCCATAAATTCATTGATGCTGCGAGCCATACTTACGGAATAGCGTTCATCGAAATCGCGAAAGAGATAATATGAAACCGCAGGGAACAAAGTTGAACTTACGATAGCGATTGATACGATGAGTATTGCTTTAAATCTAAAGGTCATGTTGGGTTTTGAACGTGTTAAACACCTTTTGTCTCGGGAGACCAAATAAACTTATGCATTTGAAGCTGAAATCGAACTTTAAGTTTATCCTCTAAAATCCACTCCGCTAGGGTTTGAGGGGTTAATTCGCCAAATACGACCGACATTAATACCGTGAGACGGTCGGTTAATTGATAACTTTCGATCACCTTCTTAGCCCAATCGTAATCTAAACGAGAACCAATTACAAATTTCACTTCATCGTTAATTGAAGCGATTTCTAGGTTTTTGTAATCATTATGCTTAAGCATTCCTGAACTTGGCGATTTCATATCTATAATTTTTTTTACTCTCGGATCAACGCGTTCCACGTTCATATTCCCTGAGGTTTCAAGCATGACCTCAAAATTTTCATCACACAGTTGTTTCATAAGCTCATAAACTTCTTCCTGTAGCAAGGGTTCGCCGCCAGTCACTTCTACAAGACGACACGAATAAGAACGAACTTCGTTAATGATGTCATCGATTTGCCGATCGACACCTTCATAAAAGGCATATTCAGTATCGCAGTAAGTGCATCTGAGATTGCACTCCGTTAAGCGAATAAAGACACAAGGCAATCCCATTTTTGAAGATTCTCCCTGAATCGAATAAAAAATTTCGTTTATTTTAAGCATTCGAAAAAAAGGCAGTGAATAATGATTTTGCCAAAATACGAATTTGCTTGCCTTCTTGGTCAATGTTAAAAAATAGTTTTGAGACTACTGGAGGTAAGATTAAGACATTTATCTATTGAAAGCTCGTGAAAAGAAAAATCAAAGAAACCATTACTAGGCAAGATCTCATTCAACTTGTCTCAACCCAATTAAAAGTAGGTCCAAAAGAGGTTGCGCCTTATGTCGAAGCAACCATAGAAATGATTTCGAAATTATTACGAAATGCTGAATATGAACGGCGAATTGAATTACGAGGGCTTGGGGTTTTTGAAGTAAAAAATCGAAAAAACGACTTTAGATTTAGAAATCCTAAAACAGGAGAAACAAAATTGGTTAAAAACAGCAAAAAAATTCACTTTAAAGCAAGTGAAATTATAAAACGAACACTGAATTCTCCCCAAAAAAAACTTTCCTTACTTAAAGATTAAGAAAGACATCAGGGTTGCTAATATCATCGCAATTTCTAAAAAATCAGCTTGCGTAATATTATGATTATTCGAGAAATTTTTGAATTTTGTCCACATACCTAAATCCTGTTTTGGTTAGAGTTAAGACAATCAAAGGTAAAGCGAAAGCGTAAGGAAAAGATTAAGGGTGTGTTAAGAAATGGTTACTAAATTTCAGATTGTAAAGTTGAATCCTGTATCAATTTAATTTGATATGATACGATCATAGTAATTTTCGTAGCGAGTCACGATTTCTGAGGTCTCGTATTCAACTGCGGTGTTTCTTGCCGATTGCCGCAGTGTGTCAAAACGGGTTTGATTTTGAAAGAGGCTTAAAGCATACTCGGCCATTTTTTCCGTATCACCCACTTGAACAAGATAACCATTTTCCTCGTGTTTAATAAATTCAGGTAATCCGCCAACATCAGCGGCTATTACAGGTACTCCGCAAGACATCGCTTCAAGTGCTGCCAAACCAAATGATTCGGATTCACTTGGCATCAGCATTAAATCTGCAATCGAAAGCAAATCAATGACTGCCTCTTGTTTCCCCAAAAATTTAACTCGCTCGGCAAGTCCAAGTTCACGTGAAAGATGCTCGGCTTCTGTTCTTTCCGGTCCGTCACCGACAAGTAAAAGGCGCGAAGGAATCTTTTCATTGATAATATTAAACGCGTTCACTACATCTTTCAGGCGCTTTAATGGACGAAAATTTGAGATATGAATAATTACTTTTTCATCGGGCTTTGCAATTGCAGGTCTAAACTGAGGATAATTTTTGCGCTTAAACTCGCTGGTGTTTATAAAATTAGGGATTACCTCAATCTCTCTCGTTGGCTTAAAATCGTCAATCGTTTTTTGTTTAAGGTATTCCGAAACAGCCGTAACTCCATCCGATTTATTAATCCCAAGCCTTACTGCACCTGAAAGACTTGGTTCTGTTCCAACAAGCGTTATATCGGTTCCGTGTAATGTTGTGATAATCTTAACCCGTTTCATTGGGTCGTTTTGATCGGAAAGAATGTCTTTTGCCAATATCGCACTTGTTGCATGAGGAATTGCGTAATGTACATGCAACAAATCTAATTTCTCATAGCTAACCACCTGCGCCATTTTCGAAGCTAAGGTGATAGAATAAGGGGTGAATTCAAAGAGCGGGTAGTTTACCGTATCGACTTCGTGATAATAGATATTTTGAGAAAACTCTTTCAAACGAAATGGCAAGGCGTATGAGATAAAATGAATCGTGTGCCCTTTTTGAGCCAAAGCCTTTCCGAGTTCAGTTGCAACAACACCGCTTCCCCCATAAGTTGGATAACAAGTAATGCCTATTTTCATTTTTCAGCCGTAAAAATTTTAATTGGGGTATGGCGAAAGTTTAGGATTCACTTCATAATAGTAGTCACTCTCTTCCGATAGCACCGCTTTTTGTTTCAAAAAGAAGTGAGGGTTTTTTAATGCAAACCCCGCAAGGAACCAAAGAGGAAAAGTGTAAGAAACCCATCTCGTAGGGTGAGCATAAAAGCCAATCATATAAAAGACATGAATCGCCAACCAAACATAATACTTTCCTCTCTGCTCTTCAGTGAACTTTCCCTTGTAAACAGTCAGTATATTCTTTATCCCTAAAAAAGCAGCCACATAAATCACAGCAAAGTAAAAGAAAACGCCAACATAACCCGTATTGTATAAATAGGTATAATAATCAGAGTGTGCCGCTCCAGCTAAACCCACAACCCTTTCATCGGCCCCAATCCCAAGGCCGATCATTTGAGTAAAAAGATCATTTTGATTGAAGTCATCCATAATCATATTCCAAACCGCCGTGCGACCCGTTAGCTTTGCATTTGCGAAACTGCCTGTTTCGATAACAACTGCCACATCACCAAAAAATTTATTGATGATGTCTGAATTGAACAATGCATAAAATCCACCAAATACTGCTAAACCGAAAACCAAATAATTTCTTTTGAAAAAATACCAAGTAAAAATCCCTGCAATAACCGCAAGCGCGGTGGTTCTTACCCTTGCCAAAGAAAGCGTAATCACCAAAACTCCAAGAAAGGAGAGATATATCCATTTATTTTTCTCATCTTTCTTACTTAATAGATATAAACACAAGGGGCTTAATGTGATCAGATAAACAGACAAAGACCCGCCGTCAAAATAAATACCTGTATAACGAGAAGTATCTTCGAGCCCAAAACCCGATTCTCGCTGCTGTACAATGCCTAAACTGCTCGGATCAAAAATTCCGAAATATTGAAGGAGCAATGTGAAAAAAGACAATGCATATGTAATCACAAAGAGCCTTGCGAATTCATCAAATTTTTCTTCATTATCAAAATATTGCCACCCGGCGATAAAAACAGCATAGGGGCCGATAATCCGAAACAAATCGGCAATTTGATCGGCGGTTGAATAGGTGGATTGAATGCGAAAGGCACAGAAGATAATCCAAACAACAAAAGCAACCATCCAACCGACCATTGGCATCGACTGTTGATAGAATTTTCTAAAGTACGCCATCCGAAAGGGTACCACAGCCAATAAGGAAAGAGGAATTAATACATACACAACGCGTTGAAGGCTTATTTTTGTGCCGATATTAATCCCCAAAAACCACGTCATATCGATGATTTTTTGGAACGCAATCATATACATCGTGAGCCGAAGGGGGTCTTGGGCAAACTTGATAAAAAGGAAACCTAAGACGAAAATGATAAAAATTGGAGCAATAATTTCCACAATCTGAAGAATTTAATTTACTTTTGAATGGGTTTACGTTTGTAATCACCACGCGACAGCATCTTTTCGAGCCAAATGTATAAAACAATGAAAAGATACCGGCTGCCCATTTCCTTAATCTTCAATTTCGACTCCCCGGCTTTTCGATTTGTCCAAGATATGGGAACAACGGCAAAATTATAGCCCCGAACAATGGCCTTTAAAGGAAGCTCAACCGTCAGGTTAAAATGGTAGGCTATCAGCGGCTGCAACCCATTCAAAACCTCACGCCGATATGCCTTAAAGGCATTGGTCATATCATTGTGCTTGATATTGAATAGGGTTTTAATAAACCAATTTGCCAAGCGATTCAAACCCAATTTGAATGTCGGGTAATCATATACCTTCCCACCTTTTATGAAGCGAGACCCGAAAACACATTCATATCCTTCTTTGATTTTCTTATAATACACCACGATATCATCCGGGTGGTCAGAGAGGTCTGCCATAACGATGGCTACGGCTTCGCCTTCAAAATTTTCAAGCCCTTTTCGTACGGCAAAACCAAAGCCATTTGGCGGTGTATTGTTCAAATACCGAATTTGAGGGATTTCGGCTGAAAGTGATTTAAGGATTTCTTCGGTTTTATCTCGGCTGTTATCATTAATCACCAAAATTTCATAATCGTCGATCAACTCTTTTTGAAACCTTGTGGCTATCGCCCGGAGTGTTTCTTCAATGCTTCCTTCCTCGTTATGCGCTGGAATAACAATAGAAAAAAACGGTTTATTTTTCTGCAACGACAAAAGCCTGCCCTCCCAAAAACTTCCACGCAAGCGGAATCATTAAATACAGTTTTACTAAAAAGACTGATTTGGGAAGTGAACTGTTGGTGGTGTAAGGTAAAAATCGTGGAATGTTAAGTTTTAATTTGTAACCCACCACTTCCAATACTTCAACTAACGCACGGTCGTCAATTGGGGTAATGTGATCGAAAAACATCCAATAATCATGCCCAACGAAGCGGATATTGGGTTGAAGAATTAAGAGTTGGCCCTTTGGCTTCAGCACTCTCAAACATTCTTTTAAGGTTTGTGTGATTTCATCGCGCGTAATGTGTTCCAAAAAATTGGACATAAATATCCGATCGACCGAATCCGTCGCAACGGCTGAAAGATCGGAAGAAATGGAAAGAATCACTTCCACATTCTCATTCGCTCGCCGCGTGGTTTCTTCATTAATGTCCACGGCAATTTTGCGCTTGGCTTCAATATTATTGATAAATTCACAATACCCGGCTGCAACTTCAAGGACTGTCGCGTCCTTGGGGATGTACTTCTGAAAAAAATCTTTGCACAAGACTTTCCACATTTCGGCTCTGAACTCTGTTTGAGCGCGAAACCTTAATTCATAAATTTGATCGACCGCGAGCTCTTGAATCGATGAATTACTTAACATGCTTAAAAATTAAATGGACAAAACACAATATACAGAAAAAGCTTGGGAAGGGCTGTGACTCAAACAATTAATATGGAACACTGATTCAGCTTATTTTCACTGACTTTTATCTGGGTTCATCTGCTCTATCATTGTTTTCTGCGTTCTATCAAAAAAGAGGTTGTGATTGCAAAAAATGTGATTACCCACGAAATCATCGATACCCACAATGACATTCGATGCCATCGCGGCTGGTAAATCAGTTGCAAAACACTTTCTCCTTTCTTCACAAAAACCGCTTGCATCGCATAATTGACACGGTGTAAAGCAACTTCGTAATTGTTGATGTATGCCCGCCATCCATTGTAATCGGTATTGGGTATTACCACCCATCCGCTGGAATTCGTTTGAAATTGAACCGTTAACTGATTCTTTCCACGCTCGAATTTTATTATTTCAAATGACTTAATGATTGAAATCTCAAAAGAATCGTGCAGAGGGTTTTTTGAAACCTTTGATTCAAGGGTTTCAACGAAGTTTGGATGGGATTCAAAATAAACGGTATCTCTTGAAAAGTTTCTTTCATTCGGTTTTTGAACAGCCGCCACGCCTGAAAAATAGGCTCCTCCAGCCCAAAGTTTATTCCTGTAAATCGAAATCGCACCTTCAAAACATTTCACGAAATTTGTATCGCGAATTTCACGCTTCTTGTGAACCAACAGATACTTTACATTGAGAAGCGAAAGCCGCTCGGCCTCGATTTTCTTTTCTGCCAGCCATCCCACATTTCTTGGCCCCATATTCGAATTCCCATCAATCGTCGAAATCCCGTAAGCCGCTAAATAATTGGGGTAAAAAATCCATCGTTCGCCTTGGGTGTGGAGCGTCATAACACGAAAATCGGTTGAGTCTGATTTCAAAAATCGTGTTTCCACTGTTTCAGGATAAAGTGGTGTTTTCATAGGGTCTGAAACCGGAAGCCAATTGAAATCATATTTCCACAAACTTAAAATAACCGCCAATGAAATTGCTAAATATGAAATTATCGGATTTACTTTTCGTTTAAGCCACAATGCCCAAATTGTTAAAGTGAAAGCAGCTAAAATCAGCGGAAACCATAAATCGAATGATGTCAGCGAAAAGTGCTGCAATACTTTTTCGGAGCGCGCAAGAAACCAACTTTCATTGCCTTGAGCCGCAATGTTCGATTTCATAGCAGCATTTAACAGACCCTCGACTTTTGCTTTAACTTCATCTCGTTTAATTACAATAGCAAGACCAGCGATAATTTGTAAGAAAAACACCACAATGATACCCCATAATCCGATTTTAATATGATTTTGTAGTTGCTTTTTATCCCAAAACCCTTCCAAAGTTTTGGTCATATAAATCGCAGAAGCAATTAAAGCACCAAATACAAACACCATCCAAAAGCGATGATACAGGAGTTTATAAAGCGGGGTGAGAATCGGGAGTCCCAATCCTAAAATCATTAAAAGAATAAATGGTCTTGCCTTAGCCATTTTCCAAAGGGTAAAAGCTGCCACAAGTGAAAAGTAAAAAGGTAAAAATCCAATGTAGGCGCTGAATTCGTCGAGGGTTGTTCCAAGCAATTTTGATGCGTCTAAGGCGCGTGGGCTTCCTAACAGATCGGGAAATGGAATCGTGATTAAAAACGGTAACGATAAAAGGCGTTGCAAAAGGGTATAATGCTTTGAATTTGTTGCAACCCTATTCGATTCATCCAAAAGAAAAAACTCCAAATAAGGCACCCAAGCAGCCAAAGAAAGAATGAGGGAAATGATGCCAATTGCGAGTGGAATGAGCAAGAGAGAACTTATTGAAGGGACGCGGGATTCAAGCGACCTAAAATAATAGAACACCGTAAATATAACGACGACAAACACCGCGGTTTGCAAACTTGACCCCAAAAATGCGAGTGCCGTAAATAGGCAGACTAGCCCATAATGCCAAATTTTCCGCTCTTCAATAGCCCAATCCAATGTAGCAATCATGAACGGCACCCAACAGAATGCGCTAACCATATACCGAAAATGAAGGTTCGTCATAAACTTCCCGTTCAGCATATAAACAGCTGCAAAGAGCAAGGCAATCCAATACGCAATGCCAAAACGCCGGAGCAATAGAAACATTCCGAAACCCGCAATCCAAAGCTCGGTAAGCAGCAAACGGTGATAAGCGCCGGGCATATCGCCAAGCGTAAGGATGATATTGAGCGGGGTAAATTGAACAAAACACGAATTTGCAAATTGTGGGAAACCCCCAAAGATATAAGGATTCCAAAGTGATAAGTCGCCTGAAAGCCACGCCTCGCGCGTTAGTTGAGCAACGGGGTAATAATGCGTAAGTGCATCGTTGATAAAATGATTATGAACATCAGCTGTCTTTCCCTCGGCGTAGGGTAAATACATTGTATTCATAATATCCAAGGGGAGGAGGATTTTCCCCTGAAAAACAATTTGATAAAAAAACGCAAGCAATATGAATAAAAGTATAAGCGCGGCGAGGGGAATTTCTATGTTCCTTGATTTTCCGAGAAAGTCAATCCTTAACGGGAGAAGTTGAAGTGTATTTGTGGAACTATTGGTCACACATTCATTGATGAAATTGTGAAAAATTTTCTTTAGGAATTAAAGAGTTTAGAGAACCGCGATTCATTCTCTTTAATCCAATTGAATGTGTCTTGAAGAATCTCTTTTGGTGTGCGTTTGGGTTTCCAACCGAACTCGGGCTCAGTTTGCCCGTTATCGGTCACATACCAAATCACATCGGCAGGTCTATTTTCGGGACTTTGCATAACGGAGACTTTATTCCCCGTGATTTCTTCGCATAAGGCAGTGGTTTCTAACAGCGAAAGGCTTACCGGCCGTGAGCCGCCGGAATTAAATACTTCCCCGCGATACTTCGGCAACGCAGCCAGTTGTTTCTCAACCAATTCACACAAATCAAGGACATGTAAGAGGTCTCTCACCTGCTTCCCTTTTCCACCAAAACCAATATACTTGAGGTTCTTTTTGAAATAGTGCGCCGTGAGCCAAAATGTAAACACTCCTTGATCGACTTTGCCCAACTGCCACGGCCCGGCAATAACGCCACAGCGATTGATGATTGCAGGCATATTGTAACTGTGGGCATATTCTTCCAAGATCACCTCTGATGCAAGTTTTGTAGCCCCATAGAGGGAACGCGCGCCTTTTAAGTCAAACTTTGTGGATACCCCATTAATTGAAACGCCTTGCGAATTTTCTTTTAATTCGAAACGCGTATCACGCTCCACAAATTGCAACTCATTGAGACGCGTGTAAGGATAAACTCGCGAGGTAGAGATGAAGATTACCCCTGCGCCGGTTTTACGGGCATACTCAAAACAATTGAGCGACCCAGCCAAATTCACATTGAGCATATACCGTGCATCATCGCCCTCTGTGCCCACAAGCACTGAAGGCTCGGCACTGCATTCAATCAGGGTGTCAAACGAGCCTTTGAGCTTCCCGAAATCTTCGGGATTACGGATATCGCCGTGAACAAAGTCGCAGCCGAGTTCTAAAATTCTGGATAAGAGAATTTCCGAACCACGACGCGAAAGGTTATCCAAGCAAGTGACTTGATGCCCTTTTTGAGAAAGATAAACAGCTAAGTTGGAACCGACGAAGCCGGAGCCGCCAGTGATGAGAATTTTCATTTCTTGAAAATTAGTAAAGTATCAGTTTTATTAATAGGAATCTTATAAGCCTGCTTTAATTCATAAGATTGAGAATTATTACTCTTAACTATAAAATAGTGGTCTAAATGATTTAGTGAATCTGATTTACTAGGTTCACTAAAATAAATATAATTTTTATCAAAGACCGAATAGAATAATAAATCAGATATGTTCGCTTTGTCAATTACAACAAAGTCCTTTTTTTCCGAAAAATACTTCCTTATTTCTGAAGTAGTTAACTGATTAGGGTAATTTAGACCAAAAGAGAAATAGTAAAAAAAAATAAATTTAATAAATATTAAAATATAAAGGATTAATTTAACTTCATATTTAACAAATTTAAAAGAAAGTTCTAAAATAGATAAAAATAAAATTAAAAAAAGAAAAGATAGAAAAAAAACATGATGTGTTCTCGGGTACATTATAATGTTTATAGAGAAATATAATAAAATTGTTACTATAAATAATAATACAAGAATATTATTATCAAAATTATATCTAATTTTAGTTTTTTTTAAGTCTATTAGTAAAAAAGGAAATAACAATAATCCTATAAAAAAAATAAATTCTATTACTCTAAATTTTGAATTTTCCCATAAAAACAGTGAGGTGAATAAAGGAATAAAAAGATCACTTAAATTTTGAAGACAATGTTTAATAAAAAATTTAGGATTTTCCGAAAAAGCACCTATTAATGAATCAGCTCCATTGAAAATTAAACAATTAATTTCACGAACCTTTTCATAATCATACCATATATTTAAATTAATGGTCGGGTTCCATTTAATATAATTCCAACAAAATTGCATAATAAATGCGTCATAAAATCGACTGACCGGAGATTGATTTGATATTAAATAAAAAAAAGAGGTAATCAATAATGATAAAGCAAAAATTATAATAACAAAAATATTAGAGAAATTAAAATTCCTAAAAAAATATATAAGACTAAAAATTAAAAAAATAATAAAAATTACCTTCAATTCGGGTCTTATAAATTGCAAAAAAGAAAAAACGAATAAATAGCTAAAAATAAAATATTGTAATTTTTTTTTATTGGAGCAAATTAGAAAATTGACAATAATAATTACCAAGGAAAGATGCGAAGATTTTGGCCCAGCATTCAACAAACCTTTAGATAAAAATATAAGTGAAATTATGACTAAAGCAATTATTGGAGGAAAATCTAGGGTTCTACAAACCAAATATATACTTATTAATATTATAATATAAAATAGATAGGTGTTAAAATAGTAAATAATTGTTGGATTTTCAAATATAAACCAAAATAATGAATAATAAATCATGTATATAGGCTGATTATCTTTTAAACTAACATGATCCGAATAATAAAATTTAAAGTTTTCTTTAAGATATTTACCTTCAAATATTTTCCAAGCGTCATCTCCAGCACCTAAGTCTGTTACATTTATATTACCCGTAAATATAAAGCCAGACCAAAAGTAGAGAAGAGAAAATATGAATATAATTATTATATTAAAAATATCTTCTCTTTTATTTTGATAAAAATCAGTATGATTGAAAATAAAATTTTTCATAATTTAACATGAAAAGGGATGAAAAAAAGATAATTTTAACGATGAAATTATTATATAAATAAATTATATTTAATTGTTTCAATTGCAATATTTGCACAATATTTCCAACTAAATTTCTCCAATTGCTCATTTGTTTTATTTATTAATAACTTTCGATAAATACCATCAATTGTCAATTTCTCAATTGCATCCTTAACTTCTTTAGTTTCCTCAGGATTCACCACAATCCCCGCATCCCCAACTACTTCCGGCATAGAAGACGTATTGGATGTGATTACCGCAGTTCCTGACGCCATTGCTTCCAAGAGTGTCATCCCAAAACCTTCATAAAGTGAAGGATGAAGATTGGCAACCGAACCGGTGTATAAAGCGGAAAGTTCATTATCAGTCACAGGAGGAAGCAATTGAATGTACGACTCGGCTTCCTCCTCGCGAACAACTCGGTAAAATTCTTCAACTTCAGGCTTCCCATATTTTGCCATTACACCGGCAAAGTAAAGAAACATCGGAGTTTTTATCTCTCGCTTTGCTGCCGCGAAGGCACGAACGATTCGCTCTGTGTTTTTGGAAGCATAAATGCTGCCGACATGAATAAAATAGGGGCTTTGAATCTTGTATTTGGCTTTTACTGTATCAATTTCATTTTGCGGGCGCGGGTAAAAAACCTTTCTATCGCAATCAAGATAAGTGACGGTAATCTTTTCTGCTTTAGCACCAAAGTGCTCAATCAAATCATTTTTGGTTGCTTCTGAAATTGCAAAAATGTGATCGGCAAGTTCAACATTTTTTGAAGTACGCGTATTTAACCGCCGTCCAAATGCTTCCCCTTTTTTCGAAAGAAGTTCGTGGATAACATCATAAATGGTAATAACCACCTTCATCTCACTTGGTTTAGTGCCAATGTCGCGCTCACCTGAAAAATGAACCACATCAAGCCCTGCCGATTCAAGTGTCCGGTTGTGAATGAATCTCCGTTGGAGAGCGCGAATTTTTATACCCAAAGATGAATCCATAAATGGGAGATAAATTTCGCGCATTAATGGGAGAATCGATACATTCTTTTTCGGCTGAACAAGTTCTTCAATCGGCTTTGGTGATAAATGCGAATGAATCAATAAATAATAGTGATTTTCAGAATCAATGTCTAAAAGATTGAGCAGAAGATTTTTTTGATAGACTCCGATTCCGCCGATATTTTTATTATCGCCTTTTCGTGCTAAGCCGTAGTGCAAAAAGCGAATATCAAGCCCAATCTTCATTTTCTTCTCAGATTTTCAACCATTTGGCGAGGATCTAGCATTTCAGCGATAATCGCGCTCAAAGGTGTTTTGAAACTTACTCCAAGCTTTGAGACTTTAGCGGTATCGGCTATGAGTATCGGAATATCGGCTTGCCTGATTTTCGATTTATCGAACACCACACGAATGTCTTTTGATGCCGTTTCAACGATAAACCCGCAGGTTTTTGATTTATCGGGGTTTATCTTAAACTCATATTTGCCGGTGAGCAAAGCAATATCAAGTGCGGTTTGTGGGGCTTTTTTCTGAAAGAGTGTGATACTTTCTAACTTCAACGGATTTTGAAATTTGTTTTTCCCTTCAAGTCCGCGAATCGAAAGCACCTTTCCAAAAGTTGCTTCAAGTGCGAGCAGTAAAAAAGTCGCCACAGAATTTGCTTTGCCTGAGCCGCAATTATAGATTTCACCGCTTTTCCCTTTTTCCGCAAGGGACATATACGCTTCAATCATATCCCATACATACGACCAATCCCGAAAGGTGGAAACATTCCCAATACTCATTTCCTCGCGCTCGCCCCGTTGAAGTTCCTTAACCTGCTGAATGATTGAGCCAGTAACAAAATTAGCCCCTCGCCCAAATCCTTCATGATTGAAGGAGCGTGTGGCAACCGCATCCAGCCCATATAGATTCACATAATTATGAAGAATCATTTCATTATGCGCACGGCTTGATGCATACGGAGAAAGCGGACGCAAAGGGGCGGTTTCTTTCAATGGCAATTCACTCTTCACTTCATCCGTTTTACCAAAGAGATAATAAGGATGATTACTTTTGTACCATTTCATATCTTCTTTGCTATGAATGGCTCTCCCGTACACATCGGCAGAACCAATATGAACAAGCCGCGCCTTTGATTGCAATTTGCGAAGCGATTCCAATATGCCGGTTAACGCGAGTACATTGGTTTTGGTGGTTTCATAAGGCTCCGCGATGGATACCTGCACAGATGATTGCGCCGCCAAATGAAAAATGATATCGGGCTTGCGGGTTTCGATGAGTTCAAAGAGCGATGGAAAATCGGCACAATTATTTCTTACAATTTCAACACCCGGCAAATCATCATTTTTATTCAGCTTCGAAAGCTTTGTTCCAAGCACTGATGCGCCGTGGTCTAAAAGTCGATAGACAAGCAAACTTCCTACAAAGCCCGTTGCACCGGTCACTAAGACTTGTTTTCCCTTCCAAAACTGCTTTCCTTTCATTGACGCCAAGGGTTTTCCGCTAAGAATTGGAGGGGTTAGGCATGTGCAAGTTGAGCTTTATCAATAGCTTCGATTTCGGCTTCAACCATCAATTTTACGAGACCTTTGAATGTGGTTTTCGGTTCCCAACCGAGTGCTTGTTTTGCTTTTGCATAGTCGCCAATGAGTAAATCAACTTCGGCCGGTCGTTCGTAATCAGGGCTGGTTTTAACAAAGTCTTTGTAATCGAGGCCAAGCATTCCGAAAGATTCTTCACAGAATTCACGCACAGTGTGTGTTTCGTTGGTGGCGATAACATAGTCATCCGCCTTCGGCTGTTGGAGCATCAACCACATTGCCTCAACATATTCTTTGGCATAGCCCCAATCGCGTTTGGCATCGAGATTACCCAGCACCAATTGCTTTTGCAAGCCTTTTTTGATGCGCGCCGCACCAATGGCGATTTTTCTTGTTACAAATTGCTCCCCGCGGCGAGGGGATTCGTGATTAAAGAGAATCCCGGAACAGGCATACATCTCATAGCTTTCGCGGTAATTGACGGTAATCCAATGCGAATAGAGCTTAGCCACGCCATAAGGGCTGCGTGGATAAAAGGGCGTGGTTTCAATTTGTGGCACCGCTTGCACTTTGCCAAACATTTCGCTTGATGAGGCTTGATAAAACTTGCAATTAAGGCCCGAAAGACGAATGGCTTCTAAAAGCCTTGCTGTTCCTACAGCGGTGACATCGCCGGTGTATTCAGGGATTTCGAAACTCACCTTGACGTGGCTTTGCGCGGCGAGATTATAGACTTCATCGGGCTTGACAATCGTAAGCATCCGAGTAAGCGAAGAGCTATCGGAAAGATCGCCGTAGTGAAGGAAAAATTGATCTCGAAAATTTTTATTCTCACGAATATGATCGATTCGGGTACGTTGAACAACACTTGTTCTACGCACGATTCCGTGGACTTCATATCCCTTTTCAAGTAAAAGCTCTGCTAAATACGATCCATCTTGACCGGTAACGCCGGTAATCACTGCTTTTTTTGACATTGAACGCTTTATTATTTGATAAAAATTTTTGAGGATTGCAAAGATAATACACCAGAAGCCTTTCTTAAGCGGGATTCATCACATTTATTTCTATAGGTTTTCTCGTTTGATGATTTGCTGATATGCCTCTTGAACCCGCTCGTGGTAACGCTCCCAAGTAAAGGATTGAATGTATTGATATGCACTTTGCCCCATCTCTTTCGCTCGTAAGGGGTTTTGATAGAAGAACTCGATTTTTTCCATCAGCGATTCCACGCTGCGAATCGGTACTTGAAACCCATCTTGCCCATCACGCATCACCGAACCGGTATTGGGCGTAACAATCAACGGCAAGCCACTACCCATTGCTTCATAAGTGACCAACGCTGAACCTTCAATAAGGGAAGGCAAACAAAAAACGGTTGAATTCGCATAGTATTCAGATAGTTTTTCATTCGGAATGGAATGAATATGCCGAAAATGCCCCTCATACTTGGCAAGAACCGGCTTGAACTCTTCATCAATAGGGCTAACGAGCAAGAGTTCAGCATTGGGCAAGTTTAGTTTCTTGAATGCTTCAAGCAAATACAACATCCCTTTTCGAAAGCCAATGATGCCCACGCAAATCACACGAAAAGTATTGTCGGTATTGGGTTGTTGTTGAAATCGTTTTGGGTTGAAGCCATAGGGAATCACAAAAATTTTTGAGGCATCGAAACCACGACGTGCGAAATCGGCTTTGATAAACTCTGTGGGTACAAAAAGATAGTCGGCAAGCGAAATTTCTCGGCGTTTACGGCGAATATTCCAATCATCTTTTCGGGCATAAATGGGTGGCTGCAAACCATAAGCGGCGTATTCTTCGGTTAAGATTTCACGGATGGTCATGTGGTGGAAAATGGGTTGATCGAGAACGGTGATAGCGCCAAGCGATTTTGCACGCTTCATTGTGTGTTCCACGCAGGATTCAAAGCCGTGAAAAACACTACATTCTTGCAATTGAAAAGCGACCCTCCGATCAAAAAGGTCGCTCACAAGGTTCATAATTTGATATCTCCCGAATAACTTGACGAAAGGAGGAATACGATAGATTAATTCAGGAAAAAAATAACTCACCACATGCGCTTCATTCAATGAAGGATGCTTACGATTTGATATTTTCTTTAATAAGGAAGTTGGAATGAATCGCTTGATGAGCTTCTGAAATTGCCCGAGTTGGGCTTTGTCGTAAAATGAAGTGTAAATTTTTCTTAAGAGACCAGCTTTCTCTAAGGCATGAGCAGTTTCATAGGCGTGATGCTTACCAACATTAGAGACAATGACTTTTACTTCTTTAAAATCTCCCATCACTTGGCGAAAATCGTTTATGAAATACTAAAAAAGAACCATTGACGCTTAATGAATTAACTTGAGAAAATTTCTCATTTAATTGAATAATCATATTATTAGAACTTGACCTTACTAAAACAAAAACTTCAACTTCACGATCAATTTTAATCTTATTGAACGGTCTTGATCCGTTTCTTATATTATGATTGATATTATCAAAGCAAAACCAAGGGTATTCCACAACATAAATTAATGCCTGAGGGTTATTTATTGATAACTCTTGAATAAATTGACGCTCCTTTTCAACGGTTGTAATATTAAATCCCGGCATAAATTGTGCACTCCGGTAACCAAATACATCAAAAAACCATTTCTCTTTCAATTGCTGATTTCCTAAAATCGGAAATGAAATACGGAAAATAAAATAAAGTAAAAAAGGAACAATAAAAAGGAGAGATAAGTTAAATCTTAATGAAGAAAAAAATGATAATTTTTTTGCAAAATACAATAGGAAAACAACAAGGAAGATACCACTAAATCCTGAAGGAAGATAATAACGCAAAACTGCAATATAAATAAATGGCTTTCCTGAGTCATCTATTGTGTACCCCCAATCCTGAAAAACTGAATAAACAAAAAGAAAAAGTGTATTTGCTAAAGTAACAAAAAAGAGAATTAAAGGTAGATTATTCTTATTTCCTCCTTTTCTCAAATAAAAAATTGAAATAAACAAGCCGGCATAAATAAGTATCGATAACGCAGAATATATTAAACTTGGTGGTTGATTAATTAAGCCTATTGATTCTCGTATAGATTCAGGTACAAAAAATAAATAGGGTGTAAGCGCGTATTTAAGTAATTGAACGGTAGGGAGAAAGTTTTCCAAAAATGACGTAAAAGAGATTTTAAGGGGTTGAAATGGTAATGAATTACTTTTAATCAGATATTGACCCGCCAAAAATAAAAGCAGCACCGGTAAAGAAAAAAGCGCAATATCCTTAATCTTTTTACTAATTCGTTCGTTGCAAACGAATAAAACAAAAAAACCAAAAACAAAAAGTAAGTAGAGTGATGAATATCTAAATAAATATGAAATTAAAAAAATTAAGTAACACTGAATAATCGTTTGTATTGTAACCCCTTCAAGAGAAGCTTTGTAAAGTTGCAAAACAAAAATTGGAGTAGCTGCCCAGACAACAATATCTGTTCCCCACCACGGAGGCGTAAAGAATAAGACTAATAAAAAAATAAATATTACAAAAAGATAAAAAAATATTTTATTTTCTGCTCTTAAATTATTGAAAAGGATTGACATGATCCCCCCCCAATAATACCAGCCTACCAAAGTACATATCGTCAGAAATCCCTTTAAACCTACTATTACAGGGATTTTTAGGAGCAAAAATAAAAATACAAGAAATGAATAGCCGGGTGGAAAAATGGCGAGCGCGGATGAATCCGGCTTTTGAGAAATACGTCGATTTTCTTCGAACTTTGTCCAAACTGTTGAAGTGTAACCATCCCCATTATAAAGGCGATAGGCCGCTTCAATTTGAACCCCAATATCCCCACTTACTTGAAATGCACTAAAAAATCTAAAAACAGAGAGAAGTAAAGCAAAGGTTAAAGAAATAAATTTAAAGTCACTTAGAATTTTATTTTTTATTTCAGAAAACATGATTTGAATTATTTTTAACCCGCATTCTTTAAGCCGAAATTTCTAAAAAATATTTTAGAGATTTTACTTCACTATATTTCATTTCAATAATTGATTTTCCGGATTCTGCATATTTTTTTCTCAAATGATCATCTTCTAATAGATTTCGAAGTTTTTTATAAAATAAATTTGGATTATCGGCCAATTCAAAATCCTTCCCGGGAACAATCTCAATTCCCTCGGCACCTTTAGGGGTTGTGACAACGGGAAGACCTAAAGACATTGCCCACAAAATTTTAATTTTGATTCCGCTCCCCGAAAAAATTGGCGCAATAAAAGCATCGCAATTCACAGCAAGCTCTTCCAACTTAACTTCGCTTAAGAATCCCGTAAATTCCACACCGTGATACCCCTTGGCCCAACTCTTTAGGCTCTCAGGCGCATTTCCAGTGACATACAAAGTTAACTGTGGAAATTTAGCTTTTAATTCTTCCCAAACCTGTGCCAAAAACCACATCAAGCTATCACGATTCACATTTCTTGAAAGATCGCTTGAATAAAGAAGCGCGTTTTTAAATGAAAAATCTGTTTTTCTTAAAGTAGCGGGTTTCATTGGCGGGTAAAACACATCTGAGCTTTGATCGACTCCAATAAACACCTTTTGATCTTCTTTGGAGATATACAGCACACGCTTTGCCTCTTGATGAGCTTTCCTTTCATATTGCTTTAATCGCTCTGCTTGATTGCGATAAAAAACTCTCATTATTGGACTTAACTGCAGTTTATTGGCCAAGTCGATTTCAATTTGTGATTGATGGTTATACTCCATCAATAAGGTTTTTATTGTGCTAGGAACAGCGCTGATAAGAGGAAAATTGTAAACAAAATTGCAAAACACAGTATCATAATTTTCGGCTTTGCATACCAAGTTTAGTGCTTTTTTGTATCGCTCAAGGCTTGCAGTCTCCACTAAAAAGTGTTCGTCTCCAAAAAGTCGATTCCCCCATTTGAGAAGAAATGCTGGGACTTTGCCATAATCCATTTGTAAACTGTGGTAAAATATTTTCCCTCCAAATTTTTCCCACTCTTTGGCTTTTTGGGGTTCATTAAACACCCGGTCAAGAATGAACAAATCAACCGTATGCCCCATTTCGGAAAGTCCTTCAATGAAAGACGCCATCAGTTGCTTATGTCCGGAGTTGACCGGCCACAAAGCCGATTGCTCGATAAACAAAAACCTCATCGACTTTCACTCGAAAGCGTTCTCTTC
The DNA here is from genome assembly GCA_033763895.1 of Chloroherpetonaceae bacterium. Lineage (NCBI taxonomy): Bacteria > Pseudomonadati > Chlorobiota > Chlorobiia > Chlorobiales > Chloroherpetonaceae > Chloroherpetonaceae bacterium. The sequence continues at coordinate 229,079 of JANRJQ010000007.1, forward strand.
ACCGCGGAAAGAACCATTTCAGGTGTAATATCTTTCATACAATGAATACCACCGTTAGATTCTCTTGTGCAGGATGGCGCATAAAAGCAATCGCAGCCCGTTGGTGGTTCAATAATTTCTCCTCGGCCATAGAGTTCGAACTCATGACGATTGAAAATATTGTTCATCAAAATGAGTTTACATTTCATCCCTATTGCAAGGTGCATCGCCATTGTTACTTGCGTAATCACCACATCGCACTGCGCGATTTCATCGATAAAGATTTTCATTGGGAAATGCCCGAAATATTTTGCACTCGAACCGGCCGCGATTCTTTTATTCACGGCATCTTCTTGCTCACCTCCCAGAAGCACCACTTCAAATCCTTGAGCGATAAGTGCTATTGCCAATTCAGTCCAATTTTTTTCTTCCCACAATCTGGTAACCCAGCGACCGCCGCAGCCGGTATTGAGCCCAATTACTTTTTTAGTTTTGTCTAACTCCCAGTTCTTTTTTCCGGCAAAAGGGTTTTCAAGAACATAGTCGTCTTTTTCATACTTAAGGTCGCAAATTTCAAAGATTTCTTCGACATAGCTCTTGGTATTGGCTTTGCTCACATCGTCTAAGACGCCGGTTTCAAATTTGTGTTTGCCCGAAGCGGAAATTGGCTCACACTTACCTGCTTTTAGGGAAAAGCCCTTTTTCTCGGTTGCTTTTACCCGATTGAGCAATGCGCAGGCTTCACGGTCTTTATCCAAATTAATGGCAAGGTCAAAGTCTGTTTCTTCAAGTTGAAGCAATGCGGGTAAGTTCAGCGTGAGTTTTATATCAACTGCATCGGGTAGAACATCCGGCGAATAGGTGACCCAATAAATCAACGCTTTGGGATATTGCGCTTTTAGCTTTGAAAGGATGGGCGTGGTTCGAATAACATCGCCGATTGCACCTAACTTGATGATTAATACTTTTTGTGGAGCAGGATCATAAAAGGTACATCCTTCGCAATGCACCCCGTGCAACTTATGCGGAGTGCAAGGAATATCACCACGGAAATGCCGACAGTCGTTATGAATGAGCATCTTTGATAAACCGTGCTTTAATTTTTGGAAGTATTTCGGCAGGGTGCTCCATAAAATATTCTGTGGAATTGAGCATCTTATGTTTCATTTTCACCCAAGAGCGCTGAGGTTCGGGAAGCGAATTTCGCCAACGATTAAAAAACTTTTGATGCCGTTCAATATGCTCACCAGCCTTTAAGGATTCGTAAGTCTTCGCACCGTCAACCATTCTTAAATTCCCTAAAACCTTTTCCACACTTTTTACATTGGCCACACGAACGGCTTTCAGTATGAAATCATAATCCATATGGTAATGCTCATTGATGTCAAAATTCCCAATGATTGAATGAAGTGATTTATGATAAAAGTAAGCGGAGGGATTTAGCGGAAAGGCTGTTTTGTAATGCTCGGAAACCAAGTCGATGAAATTCAACCGTGCGGGTTTATTGATTTTAATGAGCTCGCTGCTATTGCCTATGATGTTGCACCACCCCACCAAAAGCGAAGGTTCGGGCAAGGTTTCGAATTCATCCAATACAAAATTGAGCACGTTGGGTTCGTAGAAATCATCCACATTCAAAAAACTAATCACCTCGCCCGATGCCATTTGCAAGGTTTTATTCATTGCATCGCTTTGGCCTTTATCTTTTTCTGAGATCCATTTGATATGCGGATACTTTTCAGAAAAGCTCTTGATAATTTCAACCGTGCGATCTTTTGAGCCGCCATCGGCGATGATATGCTCGATATTTCGGCAGCTTTGGGCAATCACATTTTCAAGGCACCCTTGAATGTATTTTTCAGCGTTATAAGTAACGGTTAGTACAGATATTTTCATCGCTCAAGCTTTTTTCAAAACGGTTTCTTCATACCACTTCACCGTTCGCGATATTCCGTCACGCAAACTAACTTTCGGGCTCCATCCCAAACTTTTCAATTTCCCAACATCCAAAAGTTTACGCGGCGTACCATCGGGTTTGGTGGTATCAAATACCAATTCGCCTTGATAACCGGTGATTTCTTTAATAAGCTCCGCCACTTCTTTAATCGAAATATCTTCACCTGTACCAATGTTGATGAATTGATTGCCTGAATAACCTTTCATTAAAAAGACACACGCCTCGGCCATATCATCGACATACAAAAACTCCCGCCGAGGCGAACCCGTGCCCCACACGGTTACATTGGGTTTCTTTTCTTCGCGGGCTTCAATGAATTTTCGAATGAGCGCCGGTAGCACATGCGCATTTTGCAAATCGAAATTGTCATTGACGCCATAAAGATTTGTGGGCATCACCGAGATAAAATCCGTTCCGAATTGGCGATTATACGACTGCGCCATAATGATGCCCGAAATTTTGGCAATTGCATACGGCTCATTCGTTGGCTCCAATTTTCCATCAAGCAAGTATTCTTCTTTGATAGGCTGTGGGGCAAACTTGGGGTAAATACACGAACTCCCAAGGAAACAGAGTTTCTTCACCTTTGAAAGGTAGCTTTGGTGAATCACATTATTTTGAATCACCAAGTTGGAGTAAACAAAATCAGCGGGGTAAGTATTATTGGCGTAAATACCACCTACTTTGGCCGCCGCCAAAAAAACATATTCCGGCTTTTCACTCTCAAAAAACGCCGCGACTTCCGCCTGCTTTTCGAGATCAAGCTCCTTACGGCTTTTCATCAAGATGTTCTTAAATCCTTGCGCTTGAAGCACACGGACAATCGCCGACCCCACAAGGCCACGATGCCCTGCAACAAATATTCGTGAATCTAAATTCATATTTATTTCTTTAGTACAAATAACATATTATCTGTTACACTTTTTGAAAATCTTTTTCCTGAGTTTATCTCATTTAGGACATCTATAGGGCTTATCAAGGAATATCCAAAATCACTAAATCTTTTAATTCTATAATTTATTGCAGCCTCATCCATTCCAGAAAATTCAATAAACACACATTTAATTCTATTTGCCTTTAAAGATTTCTCTGCCCCAATCAACAAAAGGTCTTCTGCACCTTCAATATCTACTTTTAGAAAATCAACGTTCAACAAATTATTTTCTTCCAAAAATTCATCTAAAGTTGTTGTTGGTACTTTTATAGAATTGTATCTTGAATCATATCCAATATGTCCCCAACCGCTGTGATCATGCTCATCGCTTAAAGAAAAAATTACTTCGCCTTTTTTATCAGATATAGCAATATCGTAAAAGTAAATATTATTTTCGAAGTTATTCAAATAAATGTTTTTCTTTAGAACCTGAAACGTATTAGGACTCGCTTCAAAAGAAAATACTTTACCTTTATCACCTATTATTTTAGCAAAATTTAAACTATAGAATCCTACATTTGCACCAACATCAATACAAATATCTCCTTTTTTAATATAATTTTTTACCAATTTCCAACTACGTCGTTCATACACATTAAAATAAATATATTTCTGAATTTCATCTTTTAGGTTAAATTCATACTTTAATCCATTTACACTATCAATAAACTTTTCTGATTTTAGATATTTTTTATTGATTTTAGAAACGAGTATTACTTTACCCTTAAAGTGAATAGACTTTAATAAATTTTGTAATAAAGGAACTCTTTCTATAATAAAAGAGAAAATCGAAAAAAATAAATGAATTATTTTCATATTATTTGCTTAACCTATTATTCCAGCTTTCAACAATTTCAAAAATGGTTTGCTCAACCGACTTGGTAATATCCCAATTGGGATAATGCGCTTTCATCTTGCGCAAATCGCTGAAATAGCAAATGTGATCGCCGATGCGGTTTTGATCGATGTATGAATACACTTGAGCTTTTCCGGTATATTTTTCCGCAATCTTAAAGGCTTCAAGAATCGAAACACTATTCTCTTTTCCGCCTCCAAGATTATAGACTTCCCCAACACGCGGTGCCTTGATAAATTCGTTCATAAAGAGCGCGACATCGAGTGAGTGAATGTTATCACGCACTTGCTTGCCTTTGTAACCAAAAATTTTATACTCACGGCCTTCAAGGTTACATTTCACGAGGTAAGAAAGGAATCCGTGCAATTCTACTCCGGTGTGATTTGGGCCGGTTAAGCAACCGCCGCGAAGCGCACAGGTAGGCATATTGAAGTACCGCCCGTATTCTTGCACCATAACATCGGCGGCAACTTTTGAAGCACCAAAGAGCGAGTGCTTGGATTGATCGATGGTAAAGGTTTCGGCAATGCCGTGGTCGTAGGTGGCGTCATCGTAATCCCAACGCGTTTCTAATTCTTTGAGCTTAATCAGATTTGGGGCATCGCCATAAACTTTATTGGTGGACATGTGAACAAACGGCGCTTCGGGTGCAAACTGGCGAGCGGCTTCAAGGAAATTGAGCGTACCCACGGCATTGGTATCAAAATCATCGAATGGAATGGCTGCGGCTCTATCATGTGAAGGCTGTGCGGCTGTGTGGACAATAACATCGGGTCGGACATTTTTCACGAGATTCAAAACGCCGGCTCGATCGCGAACATCAATTTCGTGATGATGAAAATTTTGTAGCATCTGCTGCAAACGGCCTTGATTCCACCGCGTGTCGCCTTGCGGCCCAAAAAATACCGCGCGTTGATTGTTATCAACTCCGTGAATTTCGTAGCCTTCTTTATCAAAAAACACACACACTTCTGAACCAATCAGACCGGATGAACCGGTAACTAAGATTTTTTTTGGCATTACTTAAACAGATGTTTTACAAAATTATAATGAACGATAAACTTGTACTGTTTCTTTGGCAGCACGCTCCCAACTAAACTCTAAAACTCTTTTTTCACCCTTTTCTCTTAATTCTTTTCGAACGTTTTCATCTTGAACTTTAAGCATTGCCTCAATCAATTCATCTTTTGACTTTGGATCAAAGAGAAGCGCCGCGTTTTCAGCCACTTCCGGTATCGACGAGGCATTCGCCGCAATGATGGGTGCACCGCATGCCATTGCCTCAAGAAGCGGAATTCCAAACCCCTCATAGAGCGAGGGATAAACAAACGCCAACGCATTGGCATACAACGCGGCTAAAACAGAATCGCTTGGATGAACAATCACCTTAATTTGTGCAGCACACGGTAACGCTAGAATTCTTGCTGACTCTGCTTTTGAAAGTGGTGACCCTACAATACAAAAATTCAAAGAACGCTCTTTCTTCCAAACATCATGAAACGCATCAAGCGCTAAATCAAAATTTTTATAGCTGTATCGCGCACCGATGTACAAATAGTACGGCTGATTTCCCATCGGATTTTCACCCGCATCGCCCTTTGATAAACTTGAAGCGTGATAGATGACACTGATTTTAGAAGAGTCGCAAAGATACGACTTTACCAAGTCATTTTTCGTATTCTGCGACACACAAATTATCCGATCGGCTCTGTCAATCGCGCGTTGTTTAAGCGCAATTTTTTCTTTGGCCTCATTCGGGTAAAAGTATTCGTGAATCAGGTCGTGAACGGTTATCACGACAGGGCATTTGTAATGGCGTATATCGGATTCGGTGATGAGCTCGTAATAAGTGGGGTGGGCTATCGTGGGCTTCAAGAGCGCTTCGCGGAGGCGAAGAAAAGATGACTCCGGAAATCGAAAGGCTTTATACCGCTCCAAGCGATGACTCAGCCGACGAGGATAAGCGGGCGGCGCGGCAATCACTTTTAGGTTTGGATGACTCAACCTTTCGCGGCCGTTGATTTTCCGCCCCAAAACGATTGGTGTCTCGGTGTTTGGTAATCGTGAAATAATATTTTCAAAATACCGATTCACGCCGCCCGCTTTCTGATGATGAAAGATGTATCCGTCGTATAAAATTTTCACTTGCTTACGAATTAATTTTTGTATCGAGCTGGGTCGAAATATTTTTCAGGGATATGGTACCCGCCGGCGAAGTGAAGAATATTCACCTCATTGAGGAGCCTATCAATGGTATCAATATAAAGCGGATCGTGTTTGTAGGCTTCGCGTGAAAATCGTTCACCGTAGGCTGTGTTTCTAAAGAGATGATGGAAAAGCTTTCGCGTGAATGTTCGCTTAAGCCCTGCAATGTGGTGATAAAGGTCTGTGCCAAAAAGCGTATAAACAATTTGCGTATTAAACGATTCCGAAAGCGGTTGAAAAAGCCCACGCGTCTGCGATTCATAGGCAATAATGGCCTCGTCGTATTCCGCAACGGCAATTCCCTGTTCTATCAAGGCTTTGCGGCGCTCGATTAATCGATTGTACTTTTCGGAATAATATGATTCTTCAAAAATGACAGCGATTGCTTTAGGTCTAAAAACCCACACTCCGGCATTGATTGAACCTTGAAGTTCAGGGTGGTACTCCAAATTGAGTTTTGAAAAATATTCTGAAAAAGCTTCAAGCTTTTCATCAGGCTTCTTTTTCCATAAACGAATTGATGTTAAGCGATATTTTTCACTTTCGCGTGAGTCTAAAACACCCGAAACCCCACTTAAATCTTGATTCTTAAGGAAAATATCATCTGCTTGTGCCGAAATGATAATATCTAGATCCATTGCACATACCAATTCATAGTCTTTTAATTTCGATGGCAACAATACTTTCTGAATTAAAATATTATGCTTGAAATCACGGTCAAGTGGATTGTCAAAAACAATAAAATCGGCATTGCATCGCTTGGCGTACCACTCAAACATGTGGCGATTTTTGGTAAGCAACTGTTGATATTTTTCACCAATTGCCATTACGGCCAACGCACGACTCCGACTCATTCGGGCAAATTGGGATACAGTGATGGCTGCAAAAATTGATCGGGAATGACATAGCCACCGGCAAAATGAAGAATGGATTCACTTTCTAATCTTGAACTGATATACTGAAGATATTTCGGATGAAATTGATAGGATCTAGGAATAAAATTCTTTTTCAATTCTGAAAAAACCACGACACGGCGCATAATTTTCCGATAAAGCGTATCAATTAATCCCGGAATTTCGTGAAACAACGGTGTTCCAAATAGGTCGAAAATAATTTGATAATTAAATGTTTGGGGAAGCGACTGGAAGATTTTTGAAGATTGGGAATAAAATGCCATCATACATTCTTCATGCCGAAGCGCCAATGGGGTGAGCGAATATTTTTCTGTACAGGTATGATAAAGATTTTGAAGCGACTCACCCACTAATTTTGGCTTCAAAAGATAGGCTCCACCATTTAAGGCAAAGAAATCTTGGGGGTTTATTAAATCTTTTAGACCTGCATTTTCAAAATATTGTGGATGTGTGATATCTTGAATATTTTCTTTTTTCCAAAGTCGTTGCGCTGTTTTCTTAAATCGGTCAGTTCCATAAGGGTCAATACAAGCATAGAGATGGGCATCGTGATGAATAATTTCAAATATATTTTTGGCTTTTGGAGAAATCAGCATATCTAAATCCAAAAGAACGGCCTCGTCGGCATTTGAAACAAAACTTGCAAAAAGCATCTTTTGCATTAAAAGATTATGCTTCATTTTAGGGTCAAGCGGTTTATCAATCACAACAAATTCAGCCTGACACCGCTTGGCATACCATTGAAACATAAATTCAGATTTCTTTAAATGGCTTTGGTATTTTTTCCCAATCGCCATTACTGCAAGTACACGTTTACTCATCCTAACTCATTTTTTTCTTTATATTTTTAATGAAAGGAGGTAATGACCGAGAAATGTTAAATTTAATTTGATTTAATATACTTGGGTAGTACCCGTAATTAATATTTGAAGTAAACCGGTCTGCTTCTAAATTCACATTTAGAGATATGGGGTGGATAATTTTTTCAATTTCAGCTGCCTTATAATTGACATAGGGATTTTCAATATTTTTAGTATGTGTAGCATCACTACCAAATCCAATATTTTCAATTAAATTGACATTGGGAGTAATTGAGCAACCGCCAGCATTCCAAATTGACCAAGTCCATTGATAATCCCAAGTATCAGTCATATTCAAATAAAATTTATCCAAAAAGTTGCTCCACCAAACTTGCTCAAAAGTGGTTGGCCATATTGAATTAATTTTTTCTTCGTGTTTAAATTTTGGATAATCCCTCATATCCACTTGGTAATGCTTCCACGCTCGCCGCCACGAAGCCCACCCCCACACATGTGAATAATTTGACGCGTAATAAGTACCATCCCCGCGCCAATGTCCAAATTGTGGCGAACTCCCACTAATGTGCATCACTTGTTCCGACTCGCGGTATTTTTCAAGCAACGTCTCAGCATAATGAAAAAACGATGCCGAAGGAAGGGTATCATCTTCTAAAATAATTCCTTCTTCAACCTCGCTAAAAAACCAATCAATAGCACTTGAAACGCCCTTACGGCACCCTAGATTTTCATCTAAAAACCGTGTTTTTACCTCACAAGGCCAATCTACCTTTGAAACAATATTTCGGACTTCTTGAATTTTTTCAATTTCTTTTTCTTTGCCATTTCTTGGCCCATCGGCATTGATAAACAGCCTTTCAGGACAGGCTTGTTGAATGGCCCGAAAGACCTTCGCCGTGGTTTCAGGTCGATTATAAACGAGGAGTAAAACAGGACTTTTCAAAAGTGTAGGAATTTATTTCAGAAAATTCAAACAATGACTCACTTGATAATTGGAAAAAACATTAATCATATCTTATTATCATGAATTAATTTTTTGAAATTAGAAAAATTGTTTTCAAGGAGATTAAAATATCTTTAAAGTATCTTAATTCAATCATATTCGGACCATCGCTCGGCGCAGCATCGGGATTATCATGCACTTCCATAAAGAGCGCATCTGCACCTACAGCGAGCGCTGCTTTTGCTAAAAGCGGCGCATATTTTCGTTCCCCACCCGTACGTTCACCCAAACCGCCCGGCATTTGGACACTATGCGTGGCATCAAAGACAACCGGATAACCGAATTTTTGCATCTCCGGAATTGAACGAAAATCCACCACCAAGTTATTGTACCCAAAGCTGGTTCCGCGTTCTGTCAGTAAAATATTCTCATTTCCCGTCGATTCCAATTTTGTGACGATATTTTTCATATCCCACGGTGCAAGAAACTGCCCTTTTTTCACATTCACAACCTTTCCCGTTTTTCCTGCGGCAATGAGCAAATCTGTTTGCCGGCAAAGAAAAGCCGGAATTTGCAGGACATCCACGACTTCCGCCGCGGGCTCTGCTTGATAGGATTCATGAATATCCGTGAGAACCGGAATATGAAATGTTTCCTTTACTTTGCGTAAAATCGCAAGACCTTCTTCCATTCCCCCGCCGCGAAATCCTTTGATCGAAGTCCGGTTTGCCTTATCGAAAGAAGATTTATAAATCAGTTGAACGCCCAAGGGTTTCGTAATCGCAAGCAGCGACTCCGCCATTTTCATTGCATGTTCTTCCGATTCAATCACGCACGGCCCGGCAATAATCACCAATGGCCCGCCGGTTTCGATAGCGCAATCGTTTGTGATTTGGATTTTTTTCATTGGTTTTATTACATGTTTTATTGTCATTTCGAGCGCAGCGAGAAATCTCTGATTCTCTGCACACCGGAGATTTCTCACTCCGCTTCGCTCCGTTCGAAATGACTTCCTCTCTTTTGTTTTGTGCCTTTTATGTTCTGTCATTTCGAGCAAAGCGAGAAATCTCAGACCTACCGCACACCAGAGATTTCTCACTCCGCTTTGCTCCGTTCGAAATGACTTCCTCTCTTTTGTTTTGTGCCTTTTATGTTCTGTCATTTCGAGCAAAGCGAGAAATTTCAGACCTACCGCACACCAGAGATTTCTCACTTCGCTTCGCTCAGTTTGAAATGACTTCCTCTCTTTTGTTTTGTGCCTTTGTTGTTCTGTCATTTCGAGCGCATCGAGAACTTATATTCTTTCAACTTATTGATATGCCAAAATCCCAATTGCTACTTAAATCCTTCCAAGTAGGATTAAAAGCCTTAATTAATTCCAGCTTCTTTTTTCTTGACCAACTTTTGATTTGTTTTTCACGTTTAATTGCTTCTATCGCATCACTATGCATTTCGTAGTAAACCAAATTCACAACATTGTATCGATACTTAAAGCCTTCATTTAACTTATTCTTATGTTCGAACAATCTACGGTTTAAGTTGTTAGTCATTCCAACATAAAGAACCTTGGTTTTACTTGAGAGAATGTAAACAACGAAAGAATTCATATTCTATGTTCAATGAAAGGGGTTCATTTTACATTAGTTGCCTCATTAAAATCTGAGATTTCTCACTTCGCTTCGCTCCGTTCGAAATGACGGCTTTTGTTTTGATTCTTAATACTTAACGCTTCGTCATTTCGAGCGCAGCGAGAAATCTCAGACCTACCGCACACCAGAGATTTCTCACTTCGCTTCGCTCTGTTCGAAATGACTTCCTCTCTTTTAGTTTGTGCCTTTTATGTTCTGTCATTTCGAGCGTAGCAAGAAATCTTTGACTCTCTGCACACCGGAGATTTCTCACTTCGCTTTGCTCCGTTCGTAATGACTTCCTCTCTTTTGTTTTGTGCCTTTTATGTTCTGTCATTTCGAGCAAAGCGAGAAATCTCAGACCTACCGCACACCAGAGATTTCTCACTCCGCTTTGCTCCGTTCGAAATGACCTGTTTACTTACTCATCCCTCAAAGATAACCTCTCACCACATCATGCAAGCGAAGCAGACCAACCGTTTTGCCTGTGGAATCAACAACCGGCAGTACCGAAATCTGTGACGGCCGATTTTCCATCATTTCGAGCGCATCAAACGCAAGAACTTCCGGCGAAGTTGAAATGGGATTTATGGTCATAAAGTCGCTAGCCAAACGAGAGGGAATCGCTTCGGCAAATTTCTCTAATGCTCGTCGAAGATCGCCATCAGTAATAATTCCAAGCATTTTTTGTTCCGAATCCACGACGATGACAGCCCCCAGCGACGGTGAGGTAAGGGCTTGAATCACCGATAAAAATGAAGCGTCCGGGAAGACCATTGGTAAATTTGGGGCTTGATGCATGAGGTCGCGAACTTTAAGTGTGAGTTTTTTTCCCAAAAATCCTGCCGGATGATTTTTCGCAAAGTCTTCTTTTTTGACTTCCGCAAATTTGACAACGGAGAGAACAATTGCATCGCAAAGCGCAAGGGCCAGCGTTGTGCTGCTTGAGGGCAAAAGGCTCAAAGGACATGCCTCTTCATCAATGGCACTGCTTAATACCCATTTCGCCATTTTCGCCAAATAGCCATCTTGATTACCTGTTATGGCAATCACGGCTACACCGCGCTCGTTCAAAATCGGAAGGATTGATTTTAATTCTTCAGCACCACCGCTATGACTAATGGCAATAAAAATATCAGAACCTGAAACGGCACCAAGATCGCCGTGAAGCATTTCAGGAAATGATAAAAAATGCGACTTCCGCCCAACACTCCGAAGTGACGACGCCGCCTTTCGCGCAATAAAAGCCGACTTACCCACTCCTGCGAAATACACCACTCCTTTTGTGCGAATAACCGCTTCAATAATTTCCTTTATCGTTTCGGAATTAAGTCGAGCGGCAGCCTTTTGAATCGCTTGCGACTCCGCTATTAAAACAGATTCAAAAAATGAAATCTCTTTGTTCATTCTGCTTATTCAAAATTAAGAAACCGCGCAAGGCGAATCCAGATGTTATTATCGATACCCGCCAAGCGATAACGGCCGTTGATGATGCCTAATTCAAACGCAAAATCAACAAACAAACGGCGGAATTGAAGTTCAATGGTGTGATTGAACCCTAATTTCAAAAAGGTTTTTAGAATTCGGAAAAAACGGGGAGGATTTCTTTTCAAATCTGGAAGTTTATCAGGGTAAACTTCCGCATTGGTTTTGGCAATCGCAACACTGATTCCATAGTTCAAGCGCGCAAGATAACTTAATGTGGTTCGACGTGAAGGAATTAAATGCCTTAATTTTAAGTCAGGAGAAGACCCTGCGGCAAAACCTTTTGCCGTCATATACCAAATCATTTGGGTGTCTTCATTGGTAACAAGGCTTTTACCATCGCGTCCTTTAATCGTTAGTTTCCCGGAAAATACATCTTCCGCATACGGGCGAAGCATTTCAGGGCGAAAAATCATTCCCATACCAACGGGGTAGGCATTATTCCAAGTATGATTGCAACCGTACTCAAGATATTGAAAATTACGCTCAGTAAATAAGTAATTAAATTGGTGTACCCACTTATCAACAAGGTCTAAAAACTCAACTTGAATTTTACCCGCTCCCCAAATTGCGACATTAGGAAATTTTTCAAATAAGGGAACTGACTGAACCAAATAATCAGGTGAAAGTTCGACATCATCATCTACAAATAAAAAAAATTCGCCTTTAGCTTCTTGTATTGCTCGGCATCGTGCAAAAGCCGTTCCACGCTTTTGTTCAACAATTATTCGAGAATGAGGAAAAGACTTAAGAATTTCCTGTACATAAAAGCGTTCTGAAATTGGCGGAGAACTAAAATTATCAACAATTAATAATTCAAAATTTAATTTATTTAATGTTAATTGGCTTAATGATAACAAACAGCGTTTAAAGTAACGCTCTTCGGGGTTATAAGTGCAAATCGCAATTGTTAAATTCATATTATCAATTTAATATTGCAATCTCTTTGTTTAATTCCTTGATTCTTTTCTTCGAGAAGTTATAAGCATTTTCCCCTAAAATTTTTAATTGATCACGATTCATCCACATTTTGTCTAAAGCCTCATCAAATAATTTGGGAGTAGGTGCATCAGCAAGAAAACCCGTAAAACCTTCTGATACCCATTCTGCATTACCACCAACATCAGTTACAACAGCCGGACGACCAACTGAAAATGCTTCAATCAGTGAAAGCGGAGTGCCTTCTGCTCTTGAAGGCATTAATAATATATGATTCTTTCTCCAAGTATCCTTTATATCGGATACATTCCCATTAAAAAAAATACGATCAGAAATATTATAGAAAACAGCTAATTCTTTTAAATACTCCTCATCCTTTCCACTGCCGTATAAATTTAATATCCATTTCCTTTTTAACCATTTTTCTTTAGAAAGAACACGAAACAAAATATCATGCCCCTTATCTAAAATATCTAACCTTGAAACCATTGAAAAACAAATTAAGTCAAAAGAGGGAAATTGCAACATTTCATTGGATTCAAACGAAGGAAGGTTATATAAAACTTTTGCTCTGGATAAAGAATATGCCAATTGGTGCTCTGCAAGTTTTAAATTATTCTTTGAAACAAAAAACCAAGCCTTACATTTATCATATAAAGAGCGTATCAAACGAATCTCTTTCATATCTAAAATGGTCAATTCAGTATTATACTGAGAAATTAAATAAATAGAAGAATTTGAATTCATTAGAGCATAAAATAGTTCTTTGTGAGAAACAGCCGAAAAGACATGCCCCTGTGACACAATAATTGCATCAGGTGAGTATTTATTAATTAATTCTAAATATTCATTTTTAGCAACAAATAAGTAAGGGAAAAACTTCTTTAATCTCCATAAAATAAAGTTAAATCGATGAGGTTTTAGAACATAACTGATCTTAATCCCTCGGGATTTCAACTCTTGATGCTTTTTTGGAACTGTATCCCAATATGGAGCAATTACTGAAACATTATAGTTATTATTCTTATAAAATAATGCAATTTTGTACCATAACTCTTCACTTCCACCCCAAGGGCGGCCATACATCGCCGAAATAATTAGAAGATTCACAGTTTAAATTTTAGTTAATTTAAGTTCACAATAAATTGACTGACCCCTCAAGGAGTAATATTTATTACTTAATAGAAAACCGGCAATTTTAATAAGTTTGCTAAAAATAAAATCACTTTTTTTATAGATATTTAAAAATGGAATATACCTATTTAGGTATAATGAAATAAGAGTATCAGTCAAATCAACATTGTAAGGCTGGTACTCAAAGTAATTTAAGGTAAAACCATAAAATTCAGCTATTTTTTTTATATTATTTATATTAAAGTAATTGAAATGATGCGGGGGAAGATTTAACGATGTTGCGATTCTATAAAGTTTGTAAGAATCTGGGTTTAGAAAATCTGATATTTTAAGGTATTCATCAACAAAATAAATAGGATTTGAAGAATTTGGTACTGAAAAACAAAACATTCCACCAAGCTTAAGTATTTTCTTTAAATTAAGAAAGAACTCATTAATATTTTTAATATGCTCTAATACTTCAAATGCAAAAATAAAATCATATTTTTGATTCATCTCAAACAATTCTGAAGTTGATTTGGTAGAAGCATTCAAACCCATCGACAAACAATGATTCACCGCCTCATTATTAAAATCTATACCCAAATGGTTAAAATTATGCTTTTTTAATAAATTTAAAAAGCTTCCTTTACCGCATCCAATTTCAAGAATTTTTGAATTAGCATTTAGTTTCTGTAAGACAAAATCATAAAACCATCTTGTATCTACATAATACCAATCATTCTTTGACAGTTCATTATAAAACTGTCCATCACCTTCCTTAAGCTGAGAATCAGCAAAAAGTAACCCAGTTTGATTACACTTATATATTTCTACAAATTCTTTGATCTTATAAAATTCATGCAATTTTACATTTGCAAAATTGTAACCATCAGATATAAATTTATATGAAATCTTATTAACCAGTTTTACGTCATTAGTTAAGTTAATCGGACTAAGCATAATTAATTACTTTAAACTATATTCAGTTGAAATCCAAAAATTTGATAACCTTGGAGGTAAATATCCCGAACCCCAAATATCTTTTGGAATGATATTCAAATATAAAACATTTTGTAGTATATCGTAATCTTGTACATTATCCCCAAACCAAAACGAAAGGCTGTACTTTCCTTCTATTAGATTAATTGCATTCAGCTTCAACACAATCACACCTTTATTTACTGGAAATTGGTAATCTTCAGATGGAATAAATCTATTATTAGAACAGCAGATTGGGTCTCCACTTTCATTATAAATTACATAACCAATTTTTGGACTTTTAATTCCAAGTCTTGAAATAAACTCAATTTTTAATTCTATGTCATCACCATAATATATATTGTTGGTTTCAATATTATTTGAGAAGATTTTTATACTTCTAATAGATAAAGGTAATTCGCCATTTTCTTTAAATTCAATGTAACTTCTGTTATCAATTGTATCATAAAGTGATAGATATTTATGAACAATCTCTGTTGAACTACCAAATGACTCAACTGTTCCCTTGTCCATTAAAATACTTTTCTTACATAATTTTGTTATTGAACTTAAATTATGGCTCACAAAAAGCACGGTTCTCCCTTCCTTTTCGGTCACTTCACCCATTTTACCAAGGCATTTTTTTTGGAATTCGGCATCACCTACCGCAAGCACTTCATCCACAATTAATATTTCCGGCTCAAGGTGGGCGGCCACGGCAAAAGCAAGGCGGACATACATTCCGGAGGAATAGCGTTTGACCGGGGTATCAATGAATTTTTCAATTCCGGAGAAATCTACAATTTCCTCAAATTTCTTTTTTATCTCTGCCTTTTTCATTCCCAAAATGGTACCATTGAGAAAGATATTTTCTCTGCCGGTAAGTTCTGAGTGAAACCCTGTTCCTACTTCTAAAAGGCTTGCAACGCGTCCATTGATAACAATCTCGCCACTTGTTGGCTCAGTAATTCGAGAGAGGATTTTAAGGAGCGTGCTTTTTCCCGCACCATTCTTTCCAATGATTCCAACTGAGTCCCCTTTATTAATATCAAAAGAAACATCTTTAAGAGCCCAAAATTCAGTTTCCGGTTTCTTTGCCTTTTCCTTTGAAAAAACCGAATCATACCAACCCCGAATCGAGGTTGAGTGAGTAGCTCCCAATTGATATTTTTTTGAAAGCGAAGAAACTGAAATTGCGGTGTTTTTCACGAGTTTAGTGCGATTGATGAATCCTTAAAAGAGCTTCTTGATAATCCATTTTTTCAAATATATTGAGATTACCATTTATCGTACAATCGTAAATTTTACGATCATCACGCTCATAAAAAAACTTTGCCAAGCGATAAGCCATTTCAATATAGTCTTTATCGGGCTTCCACCATACTTGACCAGTTTCAAAATAGTTTGGATCAAAATGATTCTTCGGATGTGAATCAGTAATTATTTCTTTAGAAGGTGTATTAGAAACAAAGTGATGATTATGATCAATTCCGAAAAGATAAACTGTTTTGAAACCCATAATATATGCAAATTGTAGAACAACATAAGTTACTGATTGACCATCTGAAACCGTCATAGAGGGAAGAAATTTATTAAATCCCAATACATTTTGGGACCGGTAATAGTAGAAACTAGGTTCCCTTTTATATAAATCTCCTACATTATCAAAATTCAAAAAAAAAGACGAGTCATTTTTATACTTTTGGATTGCATCATAGGATTGTCTGATAACATAAGGATCCAAAAAAAAATGATACGTTGGTCTCCATAGTGTTTTAGGGTAAAGTAAAAAAATCTTATTAACTCCAAAAGTAGTGACAGACTTAAATATATTCATATCAACTTTACTTAGAGAAGGACCGTTACCAATAATTATACATTGCTGATTTTTGTGAAGATTATGAAATTTCATAATTCGAGAGATTTCATAATCCAATATTTTAGTACTTCTACTTTTGGAAAAATCGTGAATAGTTTGTCTAATTTTCGAAAGTAATAGAGTCATTATAAAATCAAAAAATATTTAAATATTAGTAATAACTTCGTCATAAAATGACTTAGAATCTTTGTACAAACCACGTATTGAAATAGAAGCATTTTCTCCCAATTCTCGCCATTGATTAAAAGTAATCCAAGCATTTTCCAGAGCTAAATCAAGATGTTCCTCAGTAGGATATGAAGCAACAAAGCCATTATAACCATTTTTAACAATTTCTGCATTACCACCGGTGTCAGTTACAAGAGCAGGCCTTCCACAGGCCATTGCTTCCAAAAGTGCAAGAGAAGAACCTTCTACTCGAGAAGGTAAGAGCAACAATTGATGAGAGGCCCACACTTTATTGAGATCAGAAGCAAAACCCATTAAATGAACCTTTTCAGATAAGTTAAGATGAGAAATAAGCATTTCTAAGGTCTTAGAATTAATTCCATCACCAAATATAGACAATTTCCATTCTCTCTCCAACCACTTCTTTTTTGAAAGTACTTTTAATAAAATATCAAGCCCTTTTTCATAAATATTCAGTCGAGAAAGAGTTGCAAATTTTGGTATCTCAAAATATGGAAATGGTATAGATATATTAGAAAGGGTTTTTGCAGGATTTAATAAAACTTTATAATTAAAATTATCTAATACTAATTGAGATTTTGCAAGTTCAAGATTTTTCTTTGAGACAAAATAGAAGCACTTTGCCTTACTTACCAAATATCTAACATTCTCAAAATTTTGATCACTTAAATAATAACGTTCATCATTTTGCTGAGAAATAAGAACATAAGGAATATGAGTGTTAATAAGAAAATCCATTAAATCAGGATTTAAAATAGAATCAAACGTTTTACCTTGAGAAACGCAAATCAAATCAACCTTAAGTTTTTCACACACTAAAAAAGGATTAGCTTCTTTGTATAATTTAAGAACTTGAAATAGTCTTTTGACTTTTCTTTGAAAATAATTAAGATTATCCGATAGTTTTGAGTGAAAGAATAATTTTGCACCTCGCTTTTCAAGAAGATAAAATTGTTCAGCGATTATCTGACGCTGCTTTAAAAAAATAAAAACTTCATGCTTATCTTCAAGAGCTTTATTTGCAGCTTCATACCAAAGTTCCTCACTACCATCCCAAGAGTTACCTGAATATTTGCAGATAAAAGCTATTTTCATTTAAATTATCAAAATATAAAATTAAAACAAAACACTTAAATCAAGTTATTTCTAAATGTTATTAAATAAATTCATCATAAAGCAACCGATATAGATGAACCATTCTTTCACGCGAAAACTCATTAATGGAAATTTCTTTATTAAAATGAGAAATTGATTGCATAAGATTAAAATTAGACACTACATCTACAATGAGATTTGAAAGCAATTCCGACTCACCAGTTTTTACAAGTAGGGATTGATTTTTTACAATCTCTCTTAACGCACCTGTGTTGTACCCTACCACAGGAATGCCCAATTTCATTGCAAATGGAACTACAGAACCAAAACTTTCACGAAAGATTGGAGCAACAAACAGGCAAAATTGCTTAAAGTAACTTGGTAAATCATTGTACGAAACATATCCAAAAAAATGAAACTGGTTTGACACACCAGCTTCAATAACTTTATTCATAAAAATATGCTTTAGCTTTCCATCACCAATAATATGAAAAGTATAATCAGGAAGCTTCTTTGCCGCTAAAATTAAAGGATCAATTGATGCATCATTTAATTTATCAAAATCTAGACGATAAACTAATCCAATAACTTTGCTTGATAAATTTGATTCACCAGTAAAAAGGTTAAAATCGGAACCCGGATAAATGACTTGTGAGATA
Source organism: Chloroherpetonaceae bacterium (assembly GCA_033763895.1). NCBI lineage: Bacteria > Pseudomonadati > Chlorobiota > Chlorobiia > Chlorobiales > Chloroherpetonaceae > Chloroherpetonaceae bacterium. Next base: position 247,653 of record JANRJQ010000007.1, read on the forward strand.
CTTCTTGTAGAAAAACCAAAATTGTTCTCAACATACTTACTAACATATATATACCTGTTAACCTTATTTGAGAGATATGGCTGAATTGGTACATTAACATTTTGAATAATAGGGATATTTAAACTACTAATTGAAAGGAAAAAAGAATGATACCAATCCCAATCAACATGTTTTGTCACAACATCTGAAAAAAAGTGAACATGAATTAAATCAACTTTTCTTTTGCGAAAAACACTACTAAAATTAATAGTAGAATTATTATTCGGGAATTCAAAAACTTCTACATTTTGATACATTGGAGGTACGGGTTGGTAGCGAGTAATAACAAAATGATTGTACACATCTGACGTTAACTCAATAATATCGGAGACAAGCTGAGAAGATCCACCGATCCTAAAGTTTGCAATAACATGACAAATTTCAATTTTTTTTATATTTACATTTTTTTTTAACTTTAAAGAGTAAGGTTTTAATTCAGATGTTTTATAAAAATCATCATATTTATGTATTCTTTTTCGATCAAGATCAAAAAAAGCCTTTAATTTATTATTAAAATATGTTAAAATAGGCTTAATAGACTTTTTTAATGAGTTTTCATTAGAAAATTTTTCCTCAGCATTATGTTGAACTTTCTTTTGCAGCTTTGCCAATTCAGCTTCTAAAAATTGCATGTATTCAACAGACATATAAAAAGAAATCACTTAAAGAAATTACAAAAATTCTGAACACTCATTTTTTCTGGTAGAAACATATACTTATTTAATAGATAGCCTGTATAAAGGTAAAGAGAGTTTATATGAATATTTGAAGAGAAATTTAGGTTACTAATTAATTCATCAACATCATTTGACTGAATAGCACAATCCTTATTCCAAAAAACACCACTATGAAGAAGAAATAATTTTTTACCCTTCAATAATACATTCAATTCCAGTTTTGAACCAACAGTAATAACCAAATCTGCCCAATCAATAAGTATATTTGGATCAACATTAAGAATGAAATGGTTAGTTGATATTTGTTCTTCTTGATATTTATTTCTTGTAGGATGTGGCTTAAAAATTAATAAATCATCATTATTTAATCTTTTTGAAATTTCTAATGAAATCTCTAAGCAACTATTAAACCTGTTTAAGTAAGTTTTTTTTGATTTTAAGTAAAAAGGAATACATCCTTGGTCATATTCATTAATCCCTAAAAAAAGAATCTTATTGCCATTTATTTTCTTTCTATAAATTTGATCCAATAACGGAGATTGAAATTTTTGATTATAGATATTGATATCAATGTTGTTTATACTAAATATGCATTCTTTTCCTATATTAGTCAGAATTTGATAATTGTCTTGAATAAGAATATTTAAAGAAGAAGATGCAATGCTTGACTCTCCAGCGTATCCACTTTTATCTAAGATGAAAGAGTCTGGAATGTAGCCCCACTCAATGATAGAAGTTTTAATTTTAAGGATTGAACAAAAATCATAGTAAATACCAAAGTAATAATGATGGTTATTCCAACAGCAAAAATGATTTATTTTTTTTATAGTATAAATTTTATAAAAATTAAGAGTGTGATTGAATATAAAATTTAAGTAATTTGTTTTTAATATTTTTTGAGATTTTATATTAATATACCAATTAAAACCATAAAGAAGTAAAAAGAAAATAAAATAGAATATAAATTTTAATTTATCAAATGCAGTGAGCTTATATCTCTTAACATCTACCTCCCATTGAGATAAAGCTGGATACTTAAATTTATATAAGTGTAAATATGCCTCACCTGAATGATTTAAATTATTAAAAACATCGATTAAAAAGGACAGATGCTTTTCAGTTAATCTTCCACCAATTGAGATAAGTATTTTATTCATTAATTATAAACTGACTCTTATTTTGATACAGTAATTGCGCTAGCTTAAAATCAAATTCCGTATCGATGTCAATTCCCTCGAATGCGGAGGATTCAAATAAATAGGGTTTTGTTGAAATGACATATCTATTTTTAATCATTTCTTTTTTTGTAGATATAAATAGCGAGCCTGTAATTCGATACAATGTTTCTAGGTTTTGGGAATAATCATGCCAAACTCCCCAATTATAATTAAATGGACGTGATTTTTCATTTACCAAAAATTCCTTAAAGGCAGACACTGAAATAAGACCATTGTAACCTTTCGAAAGTTTATCAAAATAAACAGTAACAGCCTTAGAATATGAGTCAAATAACGGTGAAGTTGTATGGCACCAAGCAACATGATCGTTATCACAAATATTTAGCGAATCTACGACATGATGAATAACTTCACTCCAAGGGGTGGTATTATTACAAAACTCTTGGGGTCTTTTAATAAATTTCAGACTATAATTTTTGGCTATCTCCTCGGCTTTTTCAGAATCACTAGAAATATAAATTTCATCAAAAGCTTTTGAATTAATAATTTGTAGTAATTTAAACTCAAAGAGTGATAAATTTTGATCAAATAATCTAAAATTTTTTGATTCTACTCTTTCGGATTTATCCTTCACCGGGATAACACTAATTATTTTATTTTCCATACAAAGAAATAGTGTATTAAATTAAATAATTTTAATTTCTTTAAGTGATAAAATTAAGGAATATCAATAAAGACTGTGTTTCTTTATATTTTTAATTTCATATAATAATTAACATTCTATAATACTTCATCAACTCAATATAAGGGCATAAGTAAAATACTGTTTTCTTCCCTTTTAAAGTAAAATGTCAAACTAAGGTATTGATAAAATATTAAACGGTTTCTTGTTTTCTATTATTCTCAATGCATTTAATGCAGCCTTTGTACGCATTTCATAGTAGGCTTCCTTTGAATAATAAGCTGAATGTGGATTAATTATTAACCTTCCGTCTAGCCAATCTTCCCTATTCCTCCACGCATCAATAAGCTTAGATCTCTTAGGTGGCTCTTCCGGTAACACATCCAAGTAAACAGAGTTCAATTGACCACTCTTCAATGCATCATAGAAAATGTCAATATCTGATACGATCGCACCTCTTGCTGTGTTTACAATTGACGATCCGTGCTTCATTTTTGATATAAAACTCTCATTGATCATCCCTTTTGTATCATTATTAAGGGGTAAATGAATTGAAATTATCTCTGAAATAGATAATAGCTCTTCGAGTTCATCAACCCTCATCGTATTGAGTAGTTTTTCATATCCACGCTCTTTGAAAGGATCATAAATAGCAGTTTTGAATTTTAATGAATTACATTTTAATACTGCATTTCCACCGATTCGACCTGCACCCAAAAAACCAATCGTAGTTTCTGAATTTCTTTTAAGAGATTTTATAGTGTTTTCTTGCCAAGAATCTTCTCGAAATGTTCTTGCTAAATTGTCATATCGATAAATGCCTCTTGCAATTCCAGTGATCATAGAAACAGCTGTATCACTCACTTCATCTGTACCATAGTCTGGTGTATTACAAGCTATAATTTTATTTTTAGCTAAGTAATTAAGATCTAATGAATCATAACCTACGCCGTATCTTACAACACCTTTAAGATTCGGAAAACGTTTACAATAATCTTGATTGATTATCTCATGCCAAACCAAAAGTACTTCAACATCAACACTTGGTTGATTGGTTAAAATATTTCCTAATATTTTTGACTCCAAATCAGGAGTTTGAATGTAGTCGGTAATGAATACTTTCCCATTCATCTTATTATCTCTCCAGTAAAGTTTATGTCTAAATTTGGTGTATTTTTCTTTAAGCACTCATTAAAGGCTTCATCGAGCGAGATTTTATGAAATATTTCTAATTTCGAATTTTCAGTAGCGTTTTTAATTGATCGATTAGAAGCCTCGTAATAGTATTTTGTGAGTGTTAGAGCGGCTTCTGTCTGCTTTTTATCAGGTGGCAACCAAATTTCATCTTTAAAGTATGAAGGCAGAAAATGATTTGGATCATTTCCTATCATTAATTCAGGAATAGTTTGTGTGCCTTTATATGTATAATTATGATCTACTCCAACTAAGAAAACGCGTTTAAACCCCATATAATAAGCAATTTGAAGTGCCGCATTTGTCACAGTGCCTAATCCCATTTCTTCAGAAATATCAAAACCTCCAAATGAAATTGTGTCATTTACATGAAAGATGTATCTATTCTCTCTCTTGCTTAGCTTTGGGTAAACTTCTTTATAAAAAAATTTTTTAACACTTTTAGTCGTTCCAATAAAAGAAGATGTGGTAATTTTATCGATGTCACTTACCCCTTGTTTCACAACTAAATGATCATAAGCAATATAATATGTAGGTCTCCATTCGATTTTATCAAAAATTAAATAGATTTTATTCGTAGCAAATGTATAGTAATCATTAAAGATATTCAAATCAACATTCTTTAAGCTTGGTCCATTTCCAATAATAAAACAATCTTGGCCAAGGTGCTTATTTTTTAACTTACGTATATTAATCCTATTTTCATCAAATTCTTTTGATGATTTCAATCGAGTTGAAAGGTGGATTTTATACTTCAACTTTCGTAGCAGTTCAACCATATTAAAGATTAAATTTAGAAAATACATTTTCATAAGAACTTTTGAGCATCTCGCAGTCAACAAGATACACGATATATTTAATACCTAAGTCAGAAAATGAATTCAATTTATCAATACTAGTAGCAATTGTTCCTGTATATTTTCCAGAATTATTAATTTTCCGTGTGATATTTTTTAGCATACTTTGTACCTCAGGATGATCAACTTCGCCCGGCATTCCAAGCGATTTAGAGAGATCAAAAAGACCGATAAAAATTATATCTAATTCTTTTAATTGCAGGATATCATCAATTTTATCAAAAGCTTCTTTACCTTCAATGTTTATCGCGATAAGAGTATTGTGATTTGCTATTTCGGTAAGTGTTTTTGAATTATGAATTGAATAATTTCCAGCTCGTGTAAAAGGTGAGAATCCACGATTACCTATTGGTGGATATTTTGAAAGTTGAATGATTTTTTCAATGTCAGACTTAGAACTAACATTTGGAATTTGAATACAATGAACCCCAATATCAAGTGCTTTTAAGATATCGGGCTCATGAATCCCTCCCACTCTCATAACGGGTGAAACATTTCTCGACTCGGCAGCAATCGCCATTTGCTGAGCGGTTTCGAAACTAATCGGTCCGTGTTCGGCGTCTATGATAATAAAATCAAGTCCGGTGCTTGAAATAATGTCAGCTGTGATCGCAGATGGAATCGTGCACCAAGTACCGAGCACCGTTCTTCCTGATTGTAATTTATCCTTCAAAAAATTCTTTTTAAGCATATTATTTTTTCCAAGGAGTTTCTGTTTCTGTGAAACCGTGCTTTTTTAACCAAAATTCAATAACAGGAACTTGCCACTCGGCGTCAATATCAAAACCAAAATCAGTGACAATAGCTTTTGATCTTTTTCCTTGCCACTTAAATGGTAATCGGCCTTCGTTCATTTTATCAAAACAAACAGGTTTCATAACCTGAATTGATAAATCACAATAAAAAACAGATCCGGAAGAATCTCTTATAGAGGAAACATTTCCAAGGAGAGAAAGATCAATAAACGGTTGAATTTCTCCATTTTCATCTATTTTTCTTGCACGAGCAGGTGAAAACATATCATATTTTGCAACTGAAAAGCAAGAATCAAATTCATTTGAATTTTGAAGTGATTGGATAGCTTCATTAAGTAGAAGAACATCAATCGCCGGATTATTTGCAAATAATAGAGAAATTGAAGAAATATTTGTATGAGGATTATCCATTTTAATTTCATTCCACGCATGAAGTAAAGCATCCTCGGTTAGTGCATCTGGTGTTGCTAATTCGGGAGGCCTTTCGATATGAATCGCACCGTATTTTTTTCCAATATTGGCAATTTCCTCTGAGTCAGTTGAAACATATACCTTATCAATCATCGAAGAAATTGCGGCAATAAATGCATATTCAACTGCAGGTCGGCCCAAAATGATACGGATGTTTTTTCCGGGAGACCCCATACTTTTTTTCTTCCCGATTACCAATCCAATATTCATATTCCTACTATAATTAAATTTTAGATTCAATAAACTTGATTTGATCAACAACGCGAGTGCTGTAACCCCATTCATTGTCATACCATAGAACGAGTTTAACCATATTATTTCCAACAACTTCGGTAAATCGATGATCAATTGTTGCAGAAAATGCAGATTTTTTGAAATCAAGTGAAACTAAAGGTTGCCAATTATTATCAATAATATCCCACTGCTGTGAGTTTGCATATTCTTCATATAAAGACAGTATATCCCGTTTTGTAACAGAGGATTTTGTAATCAAAGTTATGTCAGCACAACCAACAATTGCAGTTGGGGTTCTAAATGAAAACGAGCCGATAAAATCTTCTGATAATCCTTTAACAACTTTACATGTTGCCTGAATTGCAGAGGTAGGTTTTGGTATCATATTCCCAATCGAAGATCTCCCAAGAGCATAGTGATGGTGAATATCACCGGGAACAGACCAAGAACTTGCCGGGCCATCCATCAGATTTTGATAGTTCAACCAAGGATGAAGCGTAGTCACATAGGCTTTATCAATTCCAAAGTGATTATATGCTAATTTCATCACTGGGGCTATGGCTGTTGCATCACAAATTGAAGAAGCAATGACTTTATGAATTTGATGGTTAAATTCGTCATGATTTGCACCAAGAACCATCGTAAAATCAACTCCTAAATTTGGCGAATGAGTTACGATTACACGTTTTGCTTGAAAAGTTTCAATCAGATTTCTTGAACGAATTACATTATCAAGGATTCCAGAGGCGTCGATAACATAATCCACTTCTTGAGATTTCCAATCAACCTCGTCGATGTGTTTTTGATGAAAAATTTTTATATTATGATTTGAATCATAAATAAATTTTTTTTCCTTTTCGAATTTGAAAAGTTCAGGAAGCCTGTCATACAATGAATCGTAATTTAAGGTGTAAGTTAAATTACCAATATCTGGATTAATATCATTAATTGCAACAACTTTGAAGGATTGACTTTCTAAGTTTGACCTAAAAATCGCTCTGCCAATCCGACCAAAACCGTTAATACCTATTCTAAGCATTTAATATATCTTTTTTGTTTTCCAATCTAATTTTGTAAAAATTTCACCTACCCGATTTTTCGCATAAGAATGTAAAAAATCACGTTTCTCATCTTGATGAACTTCAAACCTTAAAATATTTCTTTCTACATGTAGTTCTGTTTCATCAATACCTACAATACCAATTTTGTTAAAAATGTATTCGCCAGCCTTTTTTGGATTAACGAGTGTAACATAAGATGTATAAATTCCCGGAGCCCTTTCTTTTGGAGAATAATCTCCAGTATCAGTATCATAAGAACGATATAAAATCGTTCCATTTCTCTCTAAATCGAATAATAATCTTGAAAATAAAAATTTTTCTCTCAAAATATATTCTATTTTCAAAGTTATCGGTTCAAATACATCGAAATTTATCGAAGGAACTTGAACTTGACTAAGTAGTGAGATTTTTAACATTTGAGCTTTCTTACTCTCATCGATACTAAAATTTATTTCCGGGAATGCACTATCAATGTATCCTCTTTGAACATAATGATTTATTGTATCATCAATATTACCATCAAAAACCAAACGACCTGATTCCAAAAGAAAACCCCTACGCGTCAAAGCTTGCATTAAACTAATTCTATGGCCAACAAACAACACAGTTTTACCTTCAGTAAGTGTAATTTCTTTTAGTTTGGCCTTACATTTTCTTTGGAATTCCGCATCCCCAACAGCCAAAACTTCGTCAATAATAAAAATTTCGGGATCAAGATGAACGGCAACGGAAAAAGCAAGCCGAACATACATTCCTGAAGAATAGCGCTTAACCGGTGTATCTATAAACTTTTCAACTCCCGAAAAATCAACAATTTGATCAAAGCGTTTCTCTAGCTCAGGTTTTGACATCCCTAGAATTGAGCCATTTAAGAAAATGTTTTCCCGACCCGTCAACTCATTATGAAAACCGGTACCAACTTCTAATAACGAAATCAATTTTCCCTTAATTGAAAATTTACCGGTTGTTGGTCTCAAAATTCTTGATAGAATTTTGAGGAGGGTACTTTTACCGGATCCATTCTTACCGATTAAAGCAACCGATTCACCTTGCTTAATCGAAAAATTTATGTCTTTTAATGCCCAAAATTCTTCTTTCGTTGATTTTGAACTTTTTAAAGAAAAAAGATTTGACCAAGCCTCTCTTAAGCTTCTCGAATTCGATTTTCCAATAAGAAACTTTTTGGAAATATTTTCAACCTCAATCGTATTAACACTCATTTGGAAATTCTGTCCAATCTTGAAAATAGGTAATATTTTTTTCGGTTACATAACTTTTCCAATCTTTAACCTGTGTATAACCGAACATGAATAGAAAATTAAAATTAAAGTGATTAGCAACCTCGTAGTCAAGTTTACTATCACCAATATACAAAGTTGGACCCTTCAAGTTCAATCTGTCAAGATGATCGTATTTGGAATTTGGACCTCCGCAAATTTCATTAAACTGGCGAAATATATTCTTATGAGCCAACACCGAGATTAATTCGGTTTCTGCTCCACCTGAAAGAACAATTTTTGTACCCTTAAAATGAAAAAGAACATTTTCGTAAAAAGAATGAAATCCTTTAGTTAATTCGGAATTCATAAGCGAACTTGCATTTAAATCAGAATAATTCTTTAGTACCTCCTCTGAAGTAGGTGGATTAAAAAACTTTCTAATTTTTACTTCCCGTGTGATACCGTTATTTCCTACAAAATAGTCAATAAACTCATTTAGACTTTCTTTATCTAAATAGTTTTTTACTACTGACTTTATATTTGATTCCTTCAAGGCGTTACTATCTAAAATTACTCCATCGCAATCTAATATGATATTTTTGTATTGACTTAATCTCATAATAATTCACTTAAAGTATCTTCTGTGGCTCTAAAGAAAACTTGAACCAAAAAAAACAAGGGGATAAAGCAAAGGAGCAAGTAAAAAAGAGACATTAAGTTAAACTCCCCGCCAACAAAACACCACCGAAAACCTTCTGTAATCGTGACCATCGGATTTAGCGAGTAAATCCATAAATATTCTGCGGGAAAAATTTTTGCCGGGTAGGCGACAGGTGTCGCATAAAGCCCAATCTGAACCAAAAAAGGAATTAAAATTTGTAAATCTCTAAACCGAATGCTTATTGCACTTAAAAATATGCTAAGCGTGAAGGAAATAAAGAATAGTGAAAAAAATAAAAGAGGGAAAAAAATAATATTTTTTGAAATAGGGAATCCTGTAAATATTATATATAACAGTAGAAATCCAAATACAATAAAGAAGTCAACCAATCCAACAAATGACTTCGATAGAAGCAAAATAATTCGAGGGAAATAAATTTTATTTACTAGTTGAATATTTGATGTAATTGCATTTGAAACTTGATTTATCATGAATGCAAAGTATGTCCAAGCAAGCAATCCTGAAAGTGTAAATATTGGGTAAGGGGTTGAACCCGTATTAATTTTGATCGCTTTATTAAAAATTAAAATCAAAATAATTAATGTAATCAAAGGTTGAAAGATTGCCCATAAAAACCCAAGAGAGGTTTGTGCATACCGAACTTTTATATCTCTTTGAGAAAAAGTAAAAAGTAAATTCCTATAACCCCAAACTTGTCGCCAATCAATTAATAAATTTGACCGTTTTGAAATATCAACCGTAAATTCCATAGCTAATTCACCTCATTCCATAAAACCAAAGCTTTTTCAAGCTTTAGAGTGATTTTTAACTTAACAAACTCCTCATCTGTTAAAATTAATATTCTTATTTTTCGACTGATAATTTTCTCGGTTTTTTCAACCAACTCGTTTAAATAATTTTTATTAATATTTCCAACAATGGTCAAATCAATAATTCCCGAATCTATTCCTTTTGCATAATCTCCTGAAATAAAAGCAAACTTTACATCTCCAAGTTTTGACAAAACACGATCAATGACTTGATCGATTCCTAAATATTTTTTTACAAGGCTATTCAATTCAGGAAATAATGCATGTTTTGTATTGGCTTGGTACAATTTCGTTCGGCCATCATCTTTCACTGTTAAAAAACCTGCCTCTGTTAGGCGGTTTAATTCAACCCGCACTGCATTTGTCGATTCCCCAAATTCCTCAGAAAGACCGCGCAAATATGCCTGCGTCTCTTGATTGAGAAAAAACTTCAAAAGAAGCTTTATGCGCGTTTTAGAAGTAACGAGATAATCAAGCACAATATTTTCTTTTTTGTGAGGTTCTTTTCGTCAAATGATATCAGCCAGTTGTCTTTCAGTCGTTCGGAAGAAATACAAGCCAGAAATAAACATTAAAATAATTATCCAAAATGAATAAAAGGCGTAGATTTCAGGTGGTGCTCCACCTAATATAGACCACCGAAATCCCTCGATAACCCCGGCCATTGGATTTAAATAATAAAACGAAAGGTATTGAGAAGGTATCATTGCACTAGGGTAACCCACTGGAGAGGCGTATAGTCCAATTTGCACTAAAAAAGGGATAATAATTTGCAAATCACGAAATCGTATCACCAAGGCATTGAGCCAAAGTGAAATTGCAAATCCGGTAAAAATGATAAGGAAGAAAAAAAACGGCAACCAAATTATATTATGTGAAGGCATGACTCCCATAAATGCCATCATGATCAGCAAAAAGATAAAAGTGACCGCAAAATCAACTAAACCGACAAGTAATTTTGAGAGCGGAAGAATTAAACGGGGGAAATAAATTTTCGTCACCAACTGTTGTGACCCTAAAATTGAATTTCCGGCTTGTGTGATAATAAATGAAAAATAGGCCCACGCACACATTCCACTTAATGCAAATAATGAATAAGGAACGGAAGCGGTATTCACTTTAGCAGCTTTACCGAATACGATAATAAAAATAAGAAGTGTGAGTATTGGCTGAATTAATACCCAAAGCAACCCAAGTGAAGTCTGAGCATACCGAATTTTAAGGTCTCTTTGAGCCAATACGATGAGTAACTCTCGATACTCCCAAATCTCGCGAAAATTTATCGATAAGCGGGATTTTTTTGGATTAATAACAATCTGATGCATTCTTAAATCTCAAATTCAGCACAAAACGTGATGATAAAACGGATAGATTAAGAGTAAAAAAATTACTCAATTAAATCTACGATTTAATTACTCATTTTGCAAGTGCTGCTCCAAAGTTTCTCTTTTTCGAATCATCGTTTGGCTTTTACCTGAAACCAACACCTCCGCAGGCTTCAACCTCGCGTTGTAATTGCTTGCCATTACAAGCCCATAAGCACCAGCAGAAAGTATGGCCAAAAATTCCCCTTCCTTTACAGCACCAATCTGACGCTCTTTCGCAAAAAAATCACCCGATTCGCATACAGGACCAACAATATCCGCAATTTCCTTTTTTCCGGACTTTTTAACCTCAACAATATCGTGATGCGAGCCGTACAGCGCCGGGCGAATTAATTCCGACATCGCCGCATCGACAATGATAAATTGTTTCTTTTTGTGATTCGACTTCCGATACAAGACCTTCGTGACTAAAACCGAAGCATTGGCCACAAGATATCTTCCGGGTTCAAAGAGAATTGCAGCACCGGCATTCTTAAGAAGTGGAGATAACACCTTTGAAAATTCACGTATTGGTGTTGCCGGTTTCTCTGATGTGTAAGTGACAGGAAAACCACCACCAATATCAATGTAGCGGATCGAATACCCCATTGATTCGGCTAACGACTTCACACCCAAGAGTTTTAATGTGGCGTCATGATACGCTTCCGGGTCAAATATCTGTGACCCTATGTGCATCTCAAGCCCAATGATATCAATATTTTTCAGCTTCTTCGCAATTCGAAGCGATTCATCAGCAATGGCTTCATCGATGCCAAATTTTTTATCGCTGTTTCCGGTGGTGATATAAGGGTGCGTTTCTGCGGTGATGTTTGGCGTAATTCGAAGGGCAAGCGGAGCACGCTTTTTCAACCGTTTTGCGACCTTGTCAATTAATTGGATTTCCGAAATCGATTCCGCTTTTAGAAGTAGAATTCCGGCTTCAAGAGCAAATTCAATTTCATCAACGGTTTTGCCCACACCGGCCATTATGATTTTTGAAGGCGATGCGCCTGCTTTAAGCGCACGGGCAAGCTCACCGCCCGAATTCACATCAAGTCCGCTGCCTGCCTCGAGTAGCACACGAATCACACCAATTGTATAATTCGCCTTTACCGAGTAACACGTCAGATGAGGCAATTCATCAAAGGCCTTCTCAAACTGATCATATTGATGAAGAATCGCGCTTTTACTTGTCACAAACAAAGGGGTTGCATGCGATTTGGCAAGCTTTTCTATAGAAACATTTTCAACGAACAAACTCCCGTTTTTGTAACGGAAAAAATCATCAAGAGGCACGGATTATTCTTCGTTAAAATTTTTCAAAATTGAAGCGAGTTCTATGATTCCAGCATCCGAGAGTTCAATATCTTTCTTTGAACCGGTATCTAAAAAGTACTCATGCGCTCTTGCGATGTTCGAAGGAAAATTTGAATCGTAAATTCCTAAATCCTTACAGTCTTGCCGAATTCGCTTGAGAGACATCCGAAAATCCCCGGTTTCAATTGCTCCAGCCAAACATCCAAGCAGCGCCGCTTTGATTTGCGCTCGGGTTCGCACATTTGTTCCGAGTGAGGTATAGACTCGAAGGGTAGCTGAATCTCCAACGGCAAAGAACGCTCTGACGGCATAATCATTCAACTTGAATTCATTAAGAAATGCACGAACATTTTCAATTGAAGGCTTTACTTTTGAGCCGCCCCGATTTCGATCATTCGACGTTTTTGAGAGCGTATCCGATAGGTCAGAGTCATCATCCTCTAAAACTTGAGCATTTTCCTCTTCTTCTTCATGTTCATCGTGAAATTCAAAATCACTTTCCGAATCCGCTTCATCAATGTCCTCAGATTCTTCGACGAACTCGTTTAAATCGGTTTCTTCCTCATCAGTTTCTACCTCATCATTTTCTTCAAATTCCTCTTCCACCAACTCATATTCAATGTCGTCATCAGCAGTGGATAAAGCGTCTTCAATTAAAATGCGCAACACCATTTCCTTTTCATCTCCCTCAAATTCCGCCACAATTTGTTTGATTGCATCAAGATGAGGCAAAAGCTTCGAATAATCTTTCATATTTTTTTTGAAATGAATTAACGGTTAGCGTATTGAAGTTCGTAGTACTTTTGATATTCGCCGCTTAAGATTCGCTCCCACCACGGGCGATGTTGAAGATACCAATCGACAGTTTTTTTAATTCCGGTTTCAAAAGTTTCCTCGGGTTTCCAACCTAACTCTCGCTCAATTTTTGAAGCATCGATAGCATACCGGCGGTCGTGACCCGGTCTATCTGTTACAAAAGTAATGAGCGACTCAGGCTTTCCAAGCATTTGAAGAATTAAACGAACGATATCAATATTCTTCTTTTCATTGTGCCCGCCAATATTATAAACCTCACCGATTTTTCCTTTCGAAAGCACCAGCTCGATTGCACGGCAATGGTCTTCCACATATAGCCAATCTCGAACATTAAGCCCGTCTCCGTAAACCGGCAAATTTTTATCGGCCAAGGCATTGGCAATCATTAAAGGAATCAACTTTTCAGGGAAGTGATAAGGACCGTAATTATTGGAACAGCGAGTGGTTAAAACCGGTAAATGAAAGGTTTCGAAATATGCTCTCACCATCATATCGCCACCGGCTTTGCTTGCTGAATAAGGTGAATTCGGAGCGAGCGGCGTTTCCTCTGTAAAATATCCTGTTTCTCCTAGAGAACCATACACTTCATCGGTCGAAACTTGCAAATAACGCTCAACTTCATATTTTTTTGAAACTTCAAGTAAGGTTTGTGTCCCTAAAACATTGGCTTCAACAAATATTTTTGCCCCCAAAATGCTTCGATCGACATGAGACTCCGCAGCAAAATTCACCACATGCGATATCTTCTTCTTAGTAAAAATATCTTCTAACAAAGATTGATCGCAGATATCGCCTTTAATAAATTCGTAATTCTCTTTTCCTTCAATATCGGTAAGGTTTTCAAGATTTCCGGCGTAGGTCAGTTTATCAAAATTGATCACCAAATCATTTGGATTTTTTTTCAGGTGATAACGAACATAATTGCTTCCGATAAAACCAGCACCACCCGTAACAAATACATGTCTCATGAATCTTTTAGGTAACATTGAGATGAAGATGAACTCAAAATTAGTGAATTTCCGTTGATAATACTTAAAAATTCAATTAATAGGCGTTTTCTACCCTTTTTTAATATCAAAATATCGCTTGATTTATCTCCTTTTAACCCCGATTTCAATTAAATCTGGGGCAAACATTTCAAAAGCAAGGGACTTCTTTCATCTTTGGATTCACCACCATCCTTTGAACATCGTGATCTTACGCCAACATATTCAAATGGGAAATCCAAAGCAAGAGTTCAATAATTTTAGGTTATATAAATTCAAGAATCACCTCCAAGTAAACCATTTCAAAACAAAAAACGACCTTATCACAGTAATTTAGTTCAAGCCGTTGTATATTAATCATAATATTGATTTATACTCCAATTCAATGAATATCAAGATTTCAAGCCTTTTTAACTTTTTTTAAGCAACCTTTGAGTTACAAATCGCTTTCACTCAGCGCGAGAATCTTTTTGCTTGTTAGCATCTTGCTATTCTCCTCATTATTCCTCATTTGGTTTTTTGTTCGTCCTTCTTACGATGCCTCTTTGGTTGATGAACGAATGACGGTTATTTCTCAACAGCAGCGTTATGCGCAAGAAACGGTCGATCGGCAGGTTTCTCAATGGATTGAGGTGTCACGGTTTTTAGGTACTTTATTTAACGAGCAACCCGTTTATTTTGAACGCGCCTTAAAGCAACAAATCGAGATGAGAAGCGAGCTTGCGCTTGTGAGGATTATCTCTCAAACAAGCCGAGATGAACTTGAGGGCAGAAATACTTCATATCCTGATTTAAATTTAACCATCTCTGATTCCTTGTGGCAAAAATGCCCGACCGACGACCTTACCGAAGTCGCTTGGGTTCGAACTGAAGTTCCAATTTTAAATCCAAACATTACCGAAGTCCAACCTTTTGATAGTACTGCCACAACCGCAAATTCTGAAGTAAAAACTCAAACCACAGCATTCTTGGTTTTTAGGCGATATTCCCTATTTAAAAATGATACCTATACCATTCTAACCTACTTCGACGCAACCAATATCCGCCGACTTCTCATCAATTTGCCAATTGGTGATGGTACTGCCGTGCGAATTGACGGAGCTAGTAAGACACTTGATTCCACAGAAACCACTGCACCCTTTACATCGATTCCGATTCGATCAAAGTATGCTCAGGTTGAACGCGTTTCTTCAAATCTTGGTCATTGGCGAATTACTTCTTCGGGATTTGAAACCTTGCCCTTTGCGATACGGATTGCGGTTCCTGAAGATTTAATTTTACGCCCCGCTCATGAATTGATGATCTATTCACTTTTTGTAATTGGCTTTTTAGCCGCAGTTGTACTTCTTGTCGGTTGGCTTGCCTCACGCGAACTCACCCAACCTGTAAAAGAATTGCAAGAAGACATTGAACCCCTTACCAAGCTTGAATTTGACCGACCCGTTCGGCCGTCAAGACTGCCGGAACTGAGTGCAATTTCAGAGACGATAGAATCAATGCGCCTTTCGCTCGACCGCTATCAACAGCTCAATGTCGATAAAATTATTTTTGAAGAATGGAAGAATCGATTCTTAATGACCTACTCTCAAGATATGATTGGGATTTGTGACAGCAGTGGCAAATTCTCATTTATCAATACACGATTAAGCGAAATATTCACTCAATTAAAACTCGATTCAGACTGCACCAAAGATCGACTCCTCGCCTTTACTTCTGCTTCGACATCAAATGAAAAACGCCGACGCGACACCGTTTCAGGCTATAATATCGAAACCGTTCAAGTTGATATTTCTTTTCGATTCGATCGCACGGATAATCATTTTCATTATTTCAGTTTGCAGGATATCTCAATACGAACAAGTTCTGGTGAACTTTGGGGTTCGATGATTATTCTTCGCGATCAAACCACGGAACGAGAACTTGAACAAGTCAAAAATGAAACCTTAGGTATTATCGTTCACGAAATTCGCAGTCCACTCAATGGAATAACCGGTTTTGCGGATTTGCTTAAAATGACTGATGGGCTTACCGAAGAAACCAAAGAATATGTTGATTTGATTTCAGACAGTGCCTTGCGCATTTCAAAACTTGTCAATCGATTCTTGGATGTGATGCGTTTAGAATCAGGTTCAATGATATTAAATCGTGCGCCGGTTTCGCTTGAAGAAATTATTCACGGGCTGATGCTTTCATTGAAAGGGCTTGCTTTCCAAAAAAATCTTCGATTTAACTTTGTTTCCGAACCTTCCATCACCCCAATCAACGCCTCAAAAGATTTAATGACAGAAGCTATTCAAAATCTAATGACCAATGCCATTAAGTACGGCGGAAAAGATCGGACAATTGATATGAATCTTAGCCAAACGCCAACCCATTTAATTTTCTCGATCACTGACTATGGATATGGGATTCCAAAAGAATTTCAGGATAAACTATTCACGAAATTTTATCGGATTCAAAGCGAGAACAATAAGACTGAAATCGGAACAGGATTAGGGCTTGCCTATGTCCGCGAAATCGTAACCCGGCACGAAGGGCAAATTACTTTAGAGTCGCGCCCGGAATTCGGCAGCCGATTTACAATCAAGCTACCAATAAAAAAATCGTCTGAATTTGGCAAAGATTCACTGAGTGAATTCAAACCGGCATCACTCTAAACTAAAACAAGTTTATTACATGATATTTGATTGTCTTCCTCCGATTGCGGCATCTCAAAAACTTATTGCACGATTATTTCTAGTATTCGCGTGTTTAACAAATTTTTCTTCTTCAATCTTAGCTCAGCAAAAGCCTTTTTCATTTCCGGCGAGCCAATTGTATTCCATTTCAGAAAAAATTGCCGGAGATTCGTTGGCTTGGCCGGTGGTTGTTAGCTTAGCTTCAAGAAAACCTGAAACAAACGAGTTTTTCTTAACTCCTACAGCCCAAACAACCCTTCGCGATTTTTCAGTTCTTGCAAAGCGAATTCGACTCGCAAGGGTTGATCTGAGCCGATTTATCAAAGGCGGTGCTCGAATATTTGCCGAGTCAGAATTGCTCGCGACCGAACGGGCTTTGCAAGAGTATGACCGTGCCGTGAATTCAGGAAATCTTAAAACCTCGAAAGCCTTTGGCGATTCGTTTTTAGCCAATCTGATTATTCTTGGAAAGGCACTTGCAGCAAGAAGAATGGAATCGGTTGAGGCAAAACTGACTCAAAAAAATGGTTTGGTTGAGCGGCGAAAGGGGCTTCTTGGCTCGTGGCAAAAGGCAAGTATCGGCGATTTCTTCTCTGAAGCCGATGGGCTTCGAACAGGAGCAGAAAGTGTGGCAGTTCTTTCTCTTGTGGATGGCAGTAATGTGGTGATTGAACAAAATACCACCGCAATTATTCGTACTGCACGTGTTGATAAACTCAATGGTTCCGTGAAAACCGATATGACACTCGTTCGCGGCAGTTTGCTTGCGCAGCTTTCGGCCAATGCGCAAGAAGGAGAAAACTTTAACTTTTCTGCCGGAAATACAAGTGCTGTTGTTCGCTCAGGAAAATTCTGGGCGAGCTCTGCTGTTAAAGGCTCAAGCGGCGAAACCCGCCTTTCAAATTATGACGGAACGCTTGATGTTCGCTCAGGCAAAGCGGTGGTCACGCTTAAGAAAAATCAAGGTACGGTTGTGCTGGTTGGAAAAGAACCAATGCCACCCGTTGAGCTCTTGCCTTCTCCTCGCTTAAACTGGAAAGATCTTGATACCGTGATTTATCAAGATAAAATGACGTTGGAATGGAATAGTGTCCAAAACACAGTTCAGTATCAAATTGAAATCAGCGATTCTCGAACTTTTGAAAACATTATTCAAACTTACCGAACCCCGTCACTTTCATTAGCGATTTCGGTAGCCGGTTCGGTCTATTTCTTAAGGTTGCAATCCATTGATAAACTTGGGCTTCGCGGGGCGGATAGCCCGATTTACCGAATCTTAAGAAATGCCGACCGTGAACCGCCCTCCATTACCGTGCAGGATTGGCCAACCGATTTGAATGGGGTTGGGATTCGGTATACCACCCGAAGCGCTGTAGATGTTGAAGGTGAAACCGAACCGGGCGCAACCTTAAAGAGAAATGGTTCGGTGGTGCCCCTCTCAGAAAATGGGCAGTTTCGATTTACGGTTCCCGTTGACCAAACCGAAAGTTTTATCACCTTAAAAGCCTTTGATAAATCCGGCAATGAACTCACCCGCCTTTTAAAGGTTGTACCGGTAAAATCGAAAAAAGTGGCTGAAATGAATTGGAATGTGCAGCAATCGGGCGATACACTTTATACCGTTGGGACAAAAATTCAAGCAACTGGGATTTCTTACCCGAATCTTCGATTGATTTTCAAACAAGGCGAAAAATCAGAAGCAGTGCAATCGGATGCGCAAGGGCAGTGGAAAATCTCGCTTTTGCCCAATCGTAACGAGGAGATCTCAGTTTATTTTGAATCTCCGGATACCGGCGAGCTTGTTTCAGTAAAGAAATTTTTTGTTCGATAAGTTCGCGTGATTAAAAATTAAGAATAGAAGTAACTTTAGATTTATGAGGTCATTGCTAAAAAAACGTTTAGACTTTTTGCCTTTAGGGTCTAATCAAATTCAACTGTGTCGAATGCTACGATCATCACTTTTTGTATCCCCCATAAAGAATCGTTTGCTTTTACTGCTGCTGGCTCTTCAATTTTTTGGAGTTCATGCGGCGGCACAAGAAGTGTTTATGTCGATTTCAGGCACTACCGCTTCGACCATCAGCGGCGTTGATGAACGGCAGTATGATTATTGGTTTAAGCCTTCGCAAACGGCAAACAATGCAACCATCCGCATTTTCGATGCCGGAATCTCTAAAAATTCGTTTGATGTGATTTATGGTGCAATGGATACCCGCACCACCTTCTCTTTGTATCGCTTTTCCGATTTATATGAAATTACCCCCGAAGGTGTTCGCCCGAAACCCGATTCGCTTGTAAAAGCTTCACCTTTGAAAGTATTAACTGTTGCCGATGAACAACAATATCGAAACCGATGGGCTGAATTTTCACGAATTTCCAAAGGCGATTCTCCCGAGGGTTTCATTGTTCGTGCCTCCACGAAAGATGGGGGAAATGATGTCAACGCCTTTCGAATTATTTCAACAGAAGCAAACAGCCTTTCTGCTCAAAGCCCAAATTGGAGATTAGTTACCATCAATCTTTCTGTGGCTTTAATCGAACTTCCCAATACCTTTGAAGCCCAATTTCTCCCCTATACCGAAGGGTATTCTGAATACCCAAAGCCGACAACCTTTGCGGTGGTTGGTGAAGAAGGCGCGATTGTAACACTCAAGGATGAATTTGGAAAAAATGCTTCACCAAAAAATCCGGGTGATTTCTGGATCCCTGAAGTTTCGGGCGAAAAGAACCGCTGGGGGCTTTCAATATCTAAATCAAAAGTCAATAATCACCTTTCAATTTTAAGCACCTCCGGCTTTCCAATGCTTTGGGAATTCACGCCAAAGCTTTTTAAGGTACAAAGTGAACCGCCTCTCCGTGTTATAGAATTGCCGGGGAAAGAATGTAATGAAGTTCGATTTCAAATTGCGCCGGAAACTAAACGCGGTATCGGAAATGCCGTCCCGATTTGGGTTTTTGATGCTGAAAAACGCACCGGCGATTCCACTGAATTTTCCTTTAAAGAGTCTGGAGATTATAATGTGAGCATATGGATTCCCTCATCAGGAATTTATTTCCCTAAGTATTGGGTTCGCAAGTTTACCACGCATGTCAATGCACCTCCGAAATCAGTCATCAGCGTTTCTAAAAACATTTTATCTCCAAATGAATCGTTGCTTTTTACTTCCGAACGCTCCTATGACCCCGAAGGAAAGCCGCTCCGTTTTATTTGGACAGTTGATGGCGTGCCTCGTGGCAACAGCTCTGAATTCCGTTTTCAAACATCCATCCCCGGGAAATATGCAATTGGATTAACCGTTGTCGATGATGCCAAAAATTCTTCGTGTATTACCAACACCTCTACTGCCGAGGTCGTTGTTAACTCTCAGCCCTTTACTGAAATTGAATTTCCGGCAGAATTCGCACGAAAGGAAACGCAAACCTTTTCTGCTAAAAATGCCTATGACCCTGATAATCATCCGCTCAATTATTTGTGGAGCGGTAAAGGGGTTGACCCGCAAAACAATAGCTCTTCGCAAGCCGATGTTTATCATGAAGAGCACGGCTATTATGACGCCGCCCTCACCGTTGATGATGGTACAGGAACACTGAATGCAACTTATACAAAATCGGTTCGATACCGTGTCAATGCCGAGCCGTTACCCAAGTTCACTCTTACCGAGCTTGCTGCACCGAATGATAAAATTGTGATTTCCGCTTCGGCCACCACCGATGCCGATGACCGCAATCTCATCTACACTTGGGAAGTCTCCGACGGGCGAGATTTTGAAGGCCGTGACATTTCGCTCACCTTTACAAGCCCCGGCGATTATACCGTTGAGCTTTCTGTTGATGATGGTCATAATGTCTCAAATTCAATTCAATCCCTCACCAAAAATATTCATATTAACTTTCCGCCTGTTCCGGTGATTACGGCTGAATCTCAATCAACTTCCGCCAAGCAAGAATTCTCTGCCTCTGAAACTGTAGATAAAGATGATGAAACACTCCGCTACACTTGGGATTTTGGCGATGGGACGCGCGGCGAAGGAATGGATGTCACGCATTTATACCAGCGCAACGGCACTTTCAAGGTCACGCTGACCGTTGACGACGGCCGCAGACAAACCAACAGCGTGCAACGCATTTCACATGAAATCGAAATCCTTCGATACCCGATTGCAGAATTTACGATTCCTGATTTTGGCGAGCCCGGCAAACCCGTTCAAGTGGATGCAAGCCGAAGCTACGCACCAAGCGGGGATATTGAATCCATTACTTGGTATATCGATGGCGTTCAAGTGGCTGATGGAAAAACCGCCTTACTCACCATCACCGAACCCGGCGATCATACGATCACGGTTGTGGTAAAGGATAACACCGGTTTTGAAGATGCCAAAAGCTCAAAAAGCAAAATGGTGCACATCAACTATCCACCCACGCCTGAATTCACGGTGTCTTCTGAAGTATTTGCACCAAAAGACTTGATTTCATTTGATGCCTCTTCTTCAAGCGATAATGAAGGTCGCATCAAAGCCTATATGTGGCGGTTTTCCGATGGCACGGTGCTTAATGGCCCAAAAGTGAAAAAATCGTTCAACAAAAGCGGAATCGTAGAATTCACTTTAACGGTGGATGATGGAAGTGGCTTCAATAATAGCATTCAACAAAAATCGGGAAGGGTGCTTGTCAATAGTACCCCAATCTTAGTGAGTCAATCGTATATCAAAACCAATTCAAGCCGCATCTTGCTTGATGCCTCGCGAAGTTATGATATTGATAACCACGCCATTAATTTTGAATGGGTATTGCCAAACGGCGAAAAACGCAGTGGTGCCTCGTTCTTTTGGGATGCTCCTTCCGGCGGCGTTCATTTTGTTTCTTTAAACATTGATGACGGTCAAGGCCTTTCCAATAGCCGTGTTCGCGAAACCATTAAAATTGTGATCAATCGCCCGCCCGTAGCCATTGTCGATTCCCTTGTCACCGCTTGTACAGGCCAAACAATTCTCTTCAGCGGCTCTCGCTGTTTTGACCCAGATGCCGACGCGTTGAAACTTACTTGGGATTTTGGTGATGGCACACAATCTTCCGAAACCAATCCTGCAAAAACATACAAGTTACCCGGGCAATATTCTGTCAAAATTTTCATTTCAGATGGCTTTGCAGACCAACCAACCTTGGCCGTGATTCCCGTGAAAATCGGTGGTTCACCCATTGCCATTCAACGCTTTACCGATACCACCGTTTGTGTTCAAAGCTTGATTACTTTTGATGGAAGCCTCAGTTTTTACCCCGGAGGCACAATCGGCTCTTATGCGTGGGATTTCGGCGACGGTGAAACGGCGCTCGGCAAAACCGTTCAACATCTTTATTCAAAACCCGGAAAGTATAGTGTGGTGCTTACAGTCATTGGGGAAAATGCGCTCACCGGCACAAGCCGTTGCAGCCGCATCAGCCAAACCAATGCCACGGTTTATGTGGTTTCTGGTCCTGTAGCAGAGATTGCAATAAATTCGTGGGTTGCACCCGGCGATACACTGATGATGGATTCTAGCCCCTCGCAATCGGGTGATGGAAAAATTGTTAGTATAGAATGGATTATCGGGGCAGATACCAATTCAACAGCGTATGATTCCCTCGCCACGGCTCCTATCAAAAAGCAAGGTGAAAAAATTGAGCATATTTTTAAAAAACCGGGCATTTACCCTGTAACTTTGTTTATTGCTTCAAACGCGACAACCAATTGCAGAACTTCAAGCATTACCAAATATGTAAGGGTGAATTATGCGCCTGTGATTGTTTGGCGTTTACCGAAATCGATACCGCTTGGAGAGCCGCTCATTTTAGATGCGAGCCAATCAAAAGACCCCGACGGCATCATTATGGGTTTTGAATGGAAATTAGATGGGCGTGTCATTGGCACAACCCCCATTTTGCAGTACACCATTACCGCTCCGGGCAATCATACCATTGAATTGAAAGTCTATGACGATTCGCCCACCCGCTCAAAATCAAGTGTGGTGTCGAATACAATTTATGTCAATGCCCCTTCTCGACCCGAGATGATTGTTCCTTCGCCCATTTATGCGCAAGAAACCGTGCCGTTACGAATTAAAACAAGCACTCGGCAAAAAGCCACGTCTTACGCTTGGCTTGTCAATAATACACCCGTGACCGATAGCACTTACCAATTCCCTGCCGGGCGGCATATCATCACTTTAATTTCTGATGATGGCCTTGGTCTTTCCAATTCAATCGATTCTGTTCGTCAGGAAGTGTTTGTCACACCTGCGCCTCTGCTTGAAGCGTCATTGCCGCGCTATCTTAATAAAGGCGCGAAGCTTTCATTCAAAAAGTATTCACGCGAACGCTTTTCAGGCTTTGTGAATGACGATAAACTTGACTCGGTTTACATTGCCAAAGAAGTTGGCGAAGTTTCCATCACCTTAGGTTGGAAACCCAAAACCGAAATTTTAGCCACTCGCGTTTATTCAGCAACGGTGTTCGATTCACTTTCATTCACCGAATCACCTGAAACGCTTGTTCTCACTTGGAACCCAGCGAATCCATCAACGCTTGTTTCCGCACCAAAAATCAACCGCGTTGGCAATTGGAATGTGAGTTACAAGTGGTTTAATTCTGCCAAAAAACTTGTGGGATATGGCAAAATGGCCGAAGTACCGCTGCTGAAAGGCCTAAACACATTTACTGTTGAAGCCACTGAACAAGGCGTTTTTGGAAGTGTGAAATCGCGCGCGGTTGTGAAAGTAAAAACTGAATAATTCGCTGACATCAAAAGTTAAGATTCCATATTTTTGGCGGCGAAAGTCACCACTATTTTTAATGGGTAGATTTAATAGGTAGATGAAATGAAACCAACTTGCACATTCACCGCTTATTCCCTGTTCGTGGCAATTATTTGTGGCTTCGCTCTCAGCAGCTGCACCAATCCGCCCCAATCTCAGGAAACCATAAAAGCAGAGATTAAAAAGGCTGAAAATAACTTTCGCGATGAGATGCGAATTTTGGGTGCTGCCGGCGCATTCTTTAAGTACGCTGCGCCTGATGCCGTGATTAAACGCGAAAACGACACACTCATTCGCGGCGCAGAATCTATTAAAGCCTATTATTCACAACCATTTTATCACAATGCAACGGCCGATTGGGAACCCGAGTTCATTGAGGTATCTCCCGATGGAAATCTCGCTTATACCTATGGTCGTTATGAATGGACCGTCAAGCGCGATTCCCTCCCAACCCTTCAATTCAATGGCGTTTTTCATACCGTGTGGCGCAGAATGCCAAACGGCGAATGGAAATATGTGTGGGATTAATTGCTTAGACATATTTAACCGGATTTAAAGATTCATCATTAAACATTTATGACAAACGACAACCTCATTTCTCCGCCTGCAACTCTGAGTTTAAAGATTAAAGAAGGATTACAAAAAGATGTTGGTCGTTCAATTGCGAGGCTCGACCCCGCCGATATGAATTCACTTGGACTTGTGGGAGGCGACATCATTGAAATATTAGGCAAATCAAAAGCACTTGCGAAAGTGATGCCCGTTTATGCCGATGACCGCGGCAAATCCATCATTCAACTTGATGGCATCTTGCGCGAAAACTGCGGCGCCGGACTTGATGAAAAAGTGAAAATCTCCAAAGCCGCGATTCAACCGGCAGAGATGATTTTGCTCGAACCGCTCAGCGGCACGCTTCGTACCGAAAATGACATTCGCTACATTTCTTCGCTCTTGGATTCCATCCCCGCCATTAAAGGCAATCGGCTTCGCACCGTATTCTTTGGTGTAAAACCTTCAGAATTTCGTGTGCTTGATACCGAACCGAAGGGCGCGGTGATTATTTCTTCCTCGACACAATTCAAACTTTCACAATCCAGTTCACCTGCTGCAAGTGAGCGAAGCCAAGGCATTACTTATGAAGATATTGGCGGCTTGGGCAATCAAATTCAGCGCATACGCGAAATGATTGAACTCCCGCTTCGCTACCCCGAACTCTTTGAACGCTTAGGGATTCGTGCGCCAAAGGGCGTGTTACTTTTCGGGCCACCCGGTACAGGGAAAACCCTCATTGCTCGTGCCGTTGCCAACGAAACTTCCGCATTCTTCACAAGCATTTCAGGCCCTGAAATTATGGGCAAACTTTATGGCGAATCGGAACAAAAACTTCGCGCGGTATTTGAAGAAGCCGGGCGAAAGGCACCAAGCATCATCTTCATTGATGAAATTGATTCGATTGCGCCAAAGCGCGAAGATATGGGCAGCGAAAAGCAAGTGGAAAAACGCGTTGTGGCGCAGCTTTTGGCCTTAATGGATGGGCTTGCTTCACGCGGACAAGTGATTGTGATTGGTGCAACCAATTTGCCCAATGCCATCGACCCCGCGCTTCGTCGCCCGGGCCGATTCGATCGTGAAATCTCCATTCCCATTCCCGATCAGCGCGGCAGACTTGAAATCTTGGGCATTCATACTCGTGGAATGCCGCTTTCTCAAGAGGTTTCGCTTGAACGCCTTTCGGAAATCACGCACGGCTTTGTCGGTGCCGACCTTGAAGCGCTTGGCCGCGAAGCCGCAATGGCTGCAATACGCGGCATCTTGCCTGAAATTGATTTTGCCAAAAAGGAAATTCCTTTTGAAACCCTTGCGAATCTCTCGGTCACGATGGATCACTTTCGCGATGCCTTGCGTGATGTAGAGCCTTCGGCGATTCGTGAGTTTTTTGTGGAAGTGCCGAATGTCCATTGGGAGGATGTCGGTGGGCTTGAGACGGTTAAGCAAGAATTGGTGGAAGCGATTGAATATCCCACGCGCTTTAAGGAAGTCTTTCAGTCGATTGGTGCAAAACCGCCAAAAGGCATTTTACTTTCCGGCCCACCGGGCACAGGGAAAACCTTGCTTGCAAAGGCCGCAGCAAGCCAATCGGGCATTAATTTTATTTCTGTGAAAGCGGCGGAATTGCTTTCACGCTTTTTGGGTGAGCCGGAGCGAAGCCTTCGCGAAATCTTCAAAACGGCGAAGCATGCCGCGCCTTGCCTCATCTTCTTCGACGAAATCGACGCGCTTTTGCCCAAACGCAGTGGCAGCGATAACAGCACGAGCGATCGGCTTGTGGCGCAATTTTTAACCGAAATGGATGGCATTGAGGAACTTGTGGGCGTGGTGGTACTCGCCGCGACAAACCGCCCCGATATGCTCGATGTTGCCGTGCTTCGCAGCGGGCGCTTTGATCTCTCGCTTGAACTGTCGCTTCCCACAGAAAAAGATCGGGAACAGATTTTTGATATTCACCTTCGCGGCAAAACACTCGGCAAAAGCCTGCTAACCGAAAACACATTCCTTTTGAAAGACTTGGCGAAGAAAACCGAAGGATTCACAGGCGCAGATATTGAATTCATTTGCCGCAAAGCCACAATGCTCGCCGTGCGCGAATGCTTGGCAGAAAACCATCCCACCGCCACTTTGGAAGAACGCCATCTCCATCAAGCAATTGCAGAAAAGCAACGCGGAAAGAATTAAGAGAAAAAAGATGTCATTCCCGCAAGTCGCTTCAGCGACGCGTCGGGAATCCTGCACGCCACAAAATTTGGTGGTTGAGCCTGTCGAAACCACCGTGTCGTGAACCTTAAAAACTAAAGGAGTCATTTCGAGCGCAGCGAGAAATCTCAGACCCTCCGTACGCTACACCTTGAGGTGGCCACGACCTGTCGAAACTACTGTCTGAACTATGATTTATGGGATTAAAATGATTAACAGGATTAAGACTGTCATTCCGGCAAGCGAAGCGCGTCCGGAATCCTGCACGCCCTTTATTTGAATGAGTCATTTCGAGGCTTTAATGATGCTCGTCAAGCTCGCGGAGAGAAATCTCAGACCTTCCGCACACCAGAGATTTCTCCCTCCGCTTCGCTTCGTTCGAAATGACCAAAAACGGGACAATATAAAAGGTGGTTGAGCCTGCGCCGTACTGAGCTTGTCGAAGTGTCGAAACCACCGTGTCGTGAACCACACATTAACTGCATGTCATTTCGAGGCGTTAGTTTGCTCGTCAAGCTCGCAGCGAGAAATCTCAGACCTTCCGTATGCTACACCTTGAGGTGGCACTTCCTGCGCTGAACTGAAATTTACGGAGCGTGAAGGATTCAAATCATTGAGCCTCTTGAAGTCTTGTATAAAAAACATAAATTCTAAAAGAATACACAATCAAATTTACCGGACGCTTATGCTACAGCCGCAATTCACTTTAAAAGAAAAAATCATTCAAGCCCTTTCTGCACTGCCTGCTGATATGACATCAGACGAAGCTATTGAACAGATCCTTTTGATTGATAAAATTGAAAAGGGATTAAAAGCCAAAGCGGAAGGAAAAACAACAAGTCATTCTGAAGCCAAAGACCGCGTTTTGAATCAATGGCAACAATAAAATGGACAGAACCTTCTCTGAACTAATTACGACACTTTCCACTACTTTTTTGAAACCCTTTCATCCTTTGTGCACTTTGCGGATTTTCTCCGTGTTCTCTGTGTTTTGGAATTACAAACACAAAAGGCACTAAGAAAGAACACAAAGGACACAGAGAAATAAAATCAATAGGTCATTCCGGCAAGCGAAGCGCGCCCGGAATCCTGCACATGATAAATGAGATTGTTGAGCATATCGCAACCACCGTCTGAACTATGATTTATAGGATTTAAAGATTGATTATGATTCAAAATGGGTTATTAATGAGGCAAATAATTCCAATAAATTATTTAACAGGGTGTTTGATAATGAAATATTTAGTATTTTATTATTTATAAAAATCAATTAAATGTATGTCAATACTCAAATATCTCTTCATGAATGTAAAGAAAACAATCACTTTACAACTAAAAGATATTTATCCTTGTGACTTATTTTCTAATGAAAATGAGCTTGTCAAAATAATACCTTCAGAATATAAAAATAAAACAGTCGGAAACTCGGGCATAATTATTGACCTCACAAAAAATTCCTTATTTTTTTATTTTGATAATTTTATTTACTCATCTTCCATTAATGACATCAAAATGTTGAGCATTTTATTAACCGGAAATGACCCTGACCGAGGGAACAGATGCACTTTTAGCAAATTAATTCTTTATAAAAATAATGACAGTTATTTAGAATTGTTCTCGGGCGCACTTGAATTTGATTATAGATTGTCTGAACTAAAAAATATTCTAAATACTTGCGACATTCAGTTAAAAATTGAGGATAACCCAAGCGATACTGATTATTTAATTCATGATCAAGGTATGGTTTAATCCAAATTAATTCTATTAAAATTCAAAAACCGCCACAACTCGGCGGTTTTTTTATTTAATTATCCTCTTTGCATGAAAGAACAAATCAATTTACTCCGCTTTTTTGGTGCTGCGTGCCGGGCGTTTCCGCTCCGATTTCTTTTTGAGCCCTACCGCCTGCACTTCATTGGAATTTGCCCCGTACTGCGCCACGATTTGCTGCCGCATACCCAAAATGGCATCGTAAAAAGCCCATTCGCGCTGCACGGCATTGTCGCGGGCGGTGTCGAAGGCGGCTTTCGCTTGCGTTTCGGCGGCTTCGGCGGCAATCATGTCGTCGTAGGCGCGTTGCAAGGCGCTCATTTCGAACGCGGGATTCGCGGGTTTATAACCCGTGATGGCTTTTAGCGCATTGAAGGCTTCTTTGGATGTTGCAAGTTGATCAACAGCAGGACGACTTCTTGTTCTCGTAATCATTTGTGGTATTTGATTATAATTATTTGAAAGTTAAGCGAGAGTTGGTGATTGCTCTCATTACAAGAAACAAAGCAAATTGAAAATTGTCAAGCGCGAATCGCCAAACACTCACAAATCATCGCTAAACACTCAAATTTCATCGCCAAACGCTCTATTTTCTCCGATTTTATGCTTTATAAATGGTGTTTATTGAGTGATTACGCTTTTTAATCGAATTCAAGTGTCGTTCTTCCTTTTTTGAGTGTTTGCTTTGCTAAGGTGTAGCCACTTTTTAGTTATTTGAGGCAGTAAAATCAAAAAGTAGTGCTGTGCTTTTGATTAGCAGCGAGGTGCTTTCGATGAGCGGAGCAT
This sequence comes from Chloroherpetonaceae bacterium, assembly GCA_033763895.1. Classification (NCBI taxonomy): domain Bacteria; kingdom Pseudomonadati; phylum Chlorobiota; class Chlorobiia; order Chlorobiales; family Chloroherpetonaceae; species Chloroherpetonaceae bacterium. The sequence continues at coordinate 276,768 of JANRJQ010000007.1, forward strand.
AAATATCGAAAAGCGGCGCAGTGCTTTTGATTAGCAGTTTGGTGCTTTCGTAAAGCGGAGTGAATCTTTCAAATAGCAGTGCAGTGCTTTTAATTAGCTGCGCGGTGATTTTGATTAGCAGTGAAGTGCTTTCGATTAGCTGTGCTAATCATTCAAAAAGCAGCAGAATGCTATTAAAGGACAATAGAATGTTTTCGAGGTTTATTAAGAAAATTATAAATTTCAGTTTGAATTATTCTTTTGTCACCACCCCATTAACTTTCAATCGAATCACTTCAAGGCTTTCAAGCCCATCGTTATCGAACGCTTTCACAGCAACAATATGACTGCCAGCCTTAAATTTTGCCGTCTGAACGCCTTCTTTATCCATTAACACTTCGGGCTTAAAGTGGTTTTTTTCGCTATCGAAATTCCAATCCCACGCATAAAATTCGATGCCGGATTCTGAATTGGCAACGGCGCGAAATTCGATTTCCCGAAGCCCCTTTTTATCGGCGCCTTTATCTTCAAACGATACTTGCAAGGTTGGTTTTTTGGCGATAGGAATAATCTCGCTAACAGATACCAATTTAATTATTGCATTTTCATCATTTTTAATCCGCGCCGCTTCTTGAATGGCGCCTTTGCCAAAACTAAACGCGATGATATAACCAACAGGTTTTCTTTCATGAATATTTCTCTCGAAAGCAACTTTATCGTATTGCTTTGCCGAAACAAAGAAATTTTTAATCACATTCACCCCAATATCATCAGAGCGTTTGACTTGAATCGGCGCATTGTCTTTGCTTTTTCCATCGATGCCTTTATCGCCGCCTTTTTTTGCATTGGGCGTACCGCCAAATTGGGTAATAATCCAACTTTCAAATTCAAAGGCATCTTTATACCGAAGTGTATCGTAGTCGTATTTATGCAGTTGAATGGCGTAGGGTTTTGAGAATAAATCTTGTTGATTGGCTAAGCGCAATTCCGTTACTTTTATGGCGGCTACCGATTGGTCTATTCCTATCCAATGTCGGTTTAATTTATCGGCAACAACCACCGTTGTACCCCCACCGACAAAAGGGTCAAGCACGGTATCGCCCTCGTTGCTTGCCATTTGAATAATGCGCTCTAATAATTTTATGGGTTTTTGGGTAGGGTAGCCGATTCTTTCAAAAGATTGAAATTGAACATTTGGTATATCTGTCCAAACATCTCCCACCAGCGTCCCTTTATCTTCATCTAAATATCTCTTAAATGCTAATCTTCCATTTTTATCGACTGGAAACCATATTAAACCATTTTCATCCCATTCTTTCATTTTTTCAATTGTACAGCGCCATCCGTTTTTTGGCGGTTTGTATCCTTTGTATTCATACAATCCGTTTTTATTTACCCTACTCGGGTTTGCTAAATTATCTAATCGAAATCTTCCTTTATCATCATATTTATTGTAGGCCTTTTCTAAATACTCAATATTATAATCACCATAAATTGGGTTATAATTAAAATTTGAAGTTTTAGAGTAAAACCATATAGTATCTTTAAGGACTGGAAGTTTCTTTTTCGCATCGTTATGAGTAGTTGTTCGTTGCCAAATTACTTCACCTCTAAAATTCTCTTCCTTAAAAATTCTATTCATTATAAAAATTTTTATTTCTGCATTTGCATGCCAATCGCAATGGAGGAAGATGGAGCCGGTGGGTTTGAGCAGGCGGTGCATTTCCTCGACGCGTTCTTTCAGCCACGCGATGTATTGGTCAATGCCGCCGCTCCAACGGTCTTGGAAACTGCGGACTTCCCCTTCATCGCCCCAAATAATTTCATAGTTTCGGTTTGAGAAGAAGGGAGGGTCTAAGTAAATCAGGTCGATGCTGTTTGAAGGTAGTTTTTTCAAGACTTCAAGGCAGTCGCCGAGGATGAGTTGGTTCATTGGGTTATATTTTTCGATTTAAAAATTCAGGTATATGATAATAAACGGTCAGCAATTCTTCAATAAGTTCATTTGAAAACAAATTAAACTCCAGTTCATTTCTTAATACATTTTGGTGAACTAAGGTATTATATCTATTTGAATGATCAATAAAAGAATAAAATGTATCCCAATCAGATGGATGTAAACGATTCACCCTTTTTTTCCATAGTGTTGGAGCATTCAGAAACTCATCAAATTTTTTTCTTGCAGATGGAAGTAATTTTGATCTGTACTTTAAATTCTTTCTCATACTTTTTTAGTGCATAAGCTCTACATATTAATTCAGTTTAATTGATCAATAAAGGGTATTGCTTTTCATTTCAATTCGAATAGTTGCATAAATTATTGAATATGGAGGTTTTCTCGCTTTAGCCACGTGGTTTCGACAGCCCGTGGCCACCTCATTGTGTTGTTTGCGGAGAGTCTGAGATTTCTCGCTGCGCTCGAAATGACTTCTTCAGGTTTTGTGGGATGCGACGCGGTGGTTTCGACAAGCTCAACCACCTTTTATATTGTCCCATTTTTGGTCATTTCGAACGAAGCGAAGCGGAGTGAGAAATCTCTGATGTGCGGAGTGTCTGAGATTTCTCGCTGCGAGCTTGACGAGCAAACTAATGCCTCGAAATGACTTCTTCAGGTTTTGTGGGAAGCGACGCGGTGGTTTCGACAAGCTCAACCACCTTTTATATTGTCCCATTTTTGGTCATTTCGAACGAAGCGAAGCGGAGTGAGAAATCTCTGGTGTGCGGAGTGTCTGAGATTTTTCGCTGCGAGCTTGACGAGCAAACTAACGCCTCGAAATGACTTCTTCAGGTTTTGTGGGAAGCGACGCGGTGGTTTCGACAAGCTCAACCACCTTATTTTGTTCCGTGCAGGATTCCGGACAAGCCGGTATGACATGCCTTTATTTGGTGCGTGCGGAGAGTCTGAGATTTCTCGCTACGCTCGAAATGACATATTCAATTGATGGGATTGCAACACGGTGGTTTCGACAAGCTCAACCACCTCAATTTGGTGCGTGCAGGATTCCGCAGCGAGCTTGACGAGCCTATTACCGCTTCGAAATGACAAAAGAGGGAGTCATTCCAACGAAAAATAATTTCCTTTTGAACCCAAGATGTTCTAATTTCTTACAAGTCTCTCTCACACCCATTGAAAAAGGAAATAAAAACGAGCGACGAGAAGCTTTACGAAAGCTGGATTTCTAATCATTTATTTTGATTTCCGATGAGTAAACCGTACGAATTTTCGGCTGAGCTGCAGCTTTATAAAAAACAGTACGATTCCCTGCTTGAACTTTCGCGTTCACCCGCGATTGATAGCGGCGACTCCGAACTCGCCTTCCGCGAAATTGTTTGGACTGCCGCCGCAACCTTGCAATGCGAGCGCGCTTCCATTTGGCTCTACAACGATTCGCGCGATGCCATCACGTGCGTTTGCCTTTACTCACGAAAACAAAAAGAATTTTCATTCGGCGAAATTTTGCATGCTGCCGATTTCCCCGCCTATTTTCAATATCTCAACGAAGAACGCTTCCTTTCCGCCTCCGATACCTATAACGACCCCGCGACATTGGAATTCAAAAACGGGTATTTGGAAGAGCATGACATCCGCTCAATGCTTGACGCCCCGATTCGGCTTGATGGGAATATGATTGGCGTGCTGTGTCATGAACACTGCGGGGAAATACGGGAGTGGTCGATTGTTGAGCAAAGCTATGCCGGCGTGCTTTCGGAAATGGTTTCGCGGGCTATCCAAGCCAAGAATCGCGAAAAGGCGCAGCGCGAGCTTAAGATTGTCAATGAAAATCTTGAACGCATCATTCACAATAAAACCAACCACTTAGAGGCCGCTCTGCAAAGCTCGGAAGAAAAGCTGATTCGGCTTCAGCAGTTGAACCGCGATAAAAATCAAATGATGGGAATGGTGGTGCATGACTTGAAAAATCCGCTCACGGCCGTCACACTTTACGCCGATTCCATTTTAATGAGCAACCCCACCCGCGAGCAAGCTCAGTATGCGCATTTGATTCAAGATATCGTCACCCGAATGACGAAAACCATTGAAGGCTTTCTTCAAAGTATGGAAAGTGATTCGGGTAGAATCTCTCTGAGAAAGCGACCGATTGATATGGCGCAGCTGATTATGCTGGTTGTTTCGATGAATGAAGAACAGGCCAAGCGCAAGGAACAATCAATATCGCTTGAATTGGAAGATGGATGCCTTGCCAATGTGGATGAAGATAAAATGTGCGAAGTGCTGGATAATCTGGTTTCCAACGCCATAAAATATTCGGAGCGAGGCAAAGAGATTCGAATCGTGGTGAAGCGTGTGGAGTATCCTAATCCAAAGCCGCAATTTCTTTCAAGCGTGGTTGTGGCAGTATCGGATAAAGGTCAAGGGTTTTCGGAAGATGATAAACACAATCTTTTTGGATCATTTCAACGGCTTTCTTCAACCCCGACGGCCGGAGAGAGCGCTTCGGGCTTGGGGCTTTCAATTGCAAAGCAATTGGTAGAATTGCATGAGGGGAAAATATGGGTTCACTCCGATGGCAAAGATAAGGGCGCAACTTTTTATGTGGAACTGCCGGCGGCTGAGAATTAAAGTATTCATAAGCAGTATTGATAAAGCATATCCTCCTTTCATCCTGCCAAAAGAAATCATCAACAGGCTGCTTCTGAGCATCCCCTTTCAATCTTATTCAGTTTCAATCGTACCTTTTCATCGTTTCATCGAGTAATAAGGCGTGTTTATCGAAGCGGCTCAGCTTGGCGCGCCGATTGATTCTAAGTTTGCATACTTATTTAATCAACTTAGAATTCGATGAATTTCAATCACATTTCATGCCAATCCTTTCACTCCGGCATCGGTCGATACAGTTTTGAATTGGCATTGGCTTTAAGAGAAAAGAATGAAGATACTTTCCTCTATAAACTGAAATCGTTACCCGACCCGCTCGCTGCGTTTGATTGGGTGCGAAGCATCCCGTTCCGTTCGTTTCGCAATCTGCATCCTTATCTCTTGCCGCTCTTTATCGAACGCGGCATCGCACAGGCGCAAGGGCTTTTGCATGCGCATTGGTTTCTTTCGGGGCTCTCGATTCTTAATCGCAAAGCGCCAAAGGTGGTAACGATGCACGATGTCTCGCTCCTTCATATTCCTGAGAAAAACAAGCTGTTTGAATCTTATTACCGAAGCGCGTTAGAGGCGTTTCGGCGAAAGCAAATCCCGCTCATTGTGGTATCAGAATCGGCTAAGCGCGATACGCTTAAATTTGCGCGTTACCCTGAGCATTTGGTTCACGCGGTTCATAATGGAATTAATCATCACCAATTTTATCCGATTGAAAATAGCCGCGCCAATCGTGAGGCAAGCGGGAAATTCACCCTGATTTATTCCGGTGGATTGGGTGTGAGGAAAAATCTTGGACAGTTGTTACGTGCCTTTTTTCATATTGAAAAGGAATTCCCCGAAGCACGGCTGAAAATTGCCGGTGCCTTCCCTGAACGGACAGACTACCCACGCCTTGCGATGTCGCTTGGGCTCAAGAATGTTGAGTTTACGGGCTACATCCCCGAGTCAGAAATGAATGCCTTCTATAACAGCGGCGATCTCTTTGTTTATCCGTCACTTTATGAAGGCTTTGGCTTTGCGCCTCTTGAAGCAATGGCGGCCGGCGTTCCGGTACTCTCTTCCTTTAAGGGGGCACTCAGCGAAACACTTGAACACGCCGCATTCCCGCTCGGACAAAGCGTTGAGGACGCCGTCGATAAAATGACCTTTTTGATTCAGAACCCGTCATTCAGGCAAACACTCACCGAAAGGGGCTTGGCAAGAGCTAAGGAATTCAGTTGGGAAAAAACCGCACAAGAAACAATGAAAGTTTATTCACAAACCTATTAAAGACTTATGAAAATTCTCTTAGTTGATGATGATCAATTTGCAATCAGCTTGTTTAAGAAGTTCCTCGAAAAGGAATCATTTGAAGTGGTAACTGCATTTTCATCAAAGGATGCACTTGACATATTGGCAATCGAAGAAATCGATGTGGTTATTACGGATTGGATGATGCCCGAAATGGATGGATACGAACTAACGAAAGCCATTCGGGAGCAACAAGCGAATCGATATGTTTTCATCATTATGATTAGTGCACGAGGCGGTAAATGGCGCTACATCGAAGCGATGGAATCGGGCGTCGATGATTTTATTTCAAAACCGCTTGATGGGGATGAAGTGCTTGCCAAGTTAAGAACGGCCAAGCGAATGCTGGCTTATCAATCAGTTCTTTATGAGCGATCGATTACCGATAAGCTCACCGGACTTTCGAACCGATCCAAATTTTACGAATTCTTTCAGAAAGAATGGCGAAGGCTTGCAAGAAACGCGTCCCCACTTTCGCTCTTGATGATTGATGTGGATCATTTCAAAAAGTATAATGATACCTACGGTCATCTTGCTGGTGATAAAGCGCTGCAAGAAGTTTCTTCGGTCTTAAAGCACGCCAGCCAACGCGTAACCGACCTTGCGGCACGGCTGGGCGGAGAGGAATTTGCAATCATTTACTCGAACACCGATTTGAACACCGCGCATCGATATGCCGAAAGTATTCGTACGGCGGTATCAAATTTAAGGATAAGGAATGAAGGCGTTTCGCCCGATCACTACTTGAGTGTCAGTATCGGGATTTTCAGTTTAAGCGTTACGCCATCTGAATCTATGGATACTTTCATTGAATTTGCTGATAAAGCACTGTATCAAGCAAAGTCTCGCGGGCGAAATCAAATATGCCTTTATCCCAATCTTGTTCAGGAGGGGCTTGTTTAAATGCCAATCGAATTGATTTCTTGCCAACATCGCTCGTGTGGAATCGGCAGATATAGCGAGGAGCTTTCACAAGCTTTTATCAGAATTGGGGCTTCATTAACCTTAAGCCGCAAAGGAAAAGGCGATACCAATCACATTCGAAACTACCGTTATCGCTCGTTTGGCGGGCTTCGGCACTATATCGCTCCGTATTACTTGGCGGCAGATATTGCGAAACGAAAGCATCACTTGAACTTGAATGAAACGGTGTATCATGCCGACTATGTCGATGCGGCATTTGCATACAGTATCGCGGGAGTGAAGAATGCGCCGCTCATCACCACTGTTCACGATGCGATTCCCTTCATTTACTCAAGCTCGCAAGCGGCTTTCTATAACTATTTGATACAATTGAAGCGTGCTGCGACGATTTCAAAAAAATTGATTGTGGTTTCGGAGCAATCGCGGGAAGATTTGATTCGCTTAGCAAAAATTCCGGTGGAGAAAATCGCTGTGATTCCGAATGGAATCAACCATAATCAATTTTTTCCTGATGCAGTTAAAACGGCGAATGAACGCTTTACGGTGCGTTACATCGGCGGGCTTTCGAAGCATAAGAATGTTGACTTGGTTCTAAAAACAGCGAAGGTGATTGAATCGCGTGGGCTTGAGATTGACTTTGAAATTGGCGGCGGTTTCCCCGAAAAAACAAACCTTCCGAGCCTTGCGCATCACATCGGTCTCAAGCGGCTTCGCTTTACCGGGTATATCTCTGATGGTGAACTTCGCAATTTCTATGCAAAAGCTGATGTCTTCATTTTCCCAAGTTTATATGAGGGGTTTGGGTTTCCGCCCTTAGAAGCGATGGCATCGGGAACGGCGGTGATATCGAGTAACCGCGGGTCGCTCAATGAAATCTTAAAAGGCGGGGCAATCGTAACTGAGCCAAATGAGTTCATTTTTGCGGATCGGATTGAAGAGCTTTATCGAAATAAGCCGCTCCGCGAAAAGCTGCGCCAAAAAGGGATTCAACGCGCAAAAGCATTCACTTGGGAAAAATGTGCGGAAGAAACGCAATCCATTTACCAAGACATCATTCCGAGCTTCGCCCGATATCAAACCCCATTCAACGAGCAAAAGACCGCACTTATCGATAAAACGGCTTCGTACGCGAATTCAGAACCGATATTTGAAAAATTCGATTAAACAATTAAAGTTCTGTGAACATACCATTTCGCAATATCCTTTGGGCAATCTTTAACAATGCTTTCGAAATCATCTTAGGTTTTGGAACGCTGGCTTTTGTGACTCAACATTACACAGCCTCTGAATCGGGCTCGTGGGTCGTGTTTACAGCGCTTACTTTTTTAATCACAAAAATTCGAGAAGGCATGCTTAGCCCCTCGCTTATTCGTGATTCAGCCGAAAATCGACTTGAAAAGGAAAACAGACTGCCTCTTTATCGCCTATTCATTGTGCTATTTGAATTGGCCCTGACTGGCCTCATGCTTTTGGGTTCGATTTTTGTTAAAGATGCCGCACTAAAATCGCTCATGCAATGGTATGGCGTTTTAGGACCGCTTGCTGCGTTTTTCAGATTTCGGATTCAGTTATTTCAATTGAAAAAGCAGTTTGATTGGGTTTTTGTGACGAATGTATCCTTTATCGTTCTTTATGCCGGTGGGCTTTTTCTTATATCAACTCAGCCTCGCGCGCTTTATCATTTGCTCTTCATTCACTCGGCTTCACTCCTGTTAAGCCTTGGCGGTTTCGCGGTTTTCAATGGATATCAATCGAAAGTAAGAGAAAAGCATAAAGCCAAATCAGTATCAATTTGGGAAATGCTTGTGGCTATGAGGCAAATCATAAGTTTTGGAAAAGAAGGTGCGTTGAAAGAGATTTCAGGCACACTTGCCAATCGGATTGGCGTATTTTTATCGGCATCGATTCTCACCCTTGCGGAAACAGCGTTGATTGGTCTATCGCAGCGATATGTTCAGTTGGTTCAATTTCCAAACTCTGCTCTACAAACGATTGTGCTTTCTGAGCTTCTGGAAACAATGAAATCAGGCCGTTCCATTCAATTGTCACTTCATTTATGGATCAGCCGAATCACGGCCGTGAATCTCATTGCCCTTCCCTTTTTCATCGTGTCCATTGCCCTTGCAGTTCCCTTGATTCACGGGTCTGCATTTTCAGGCGCTATTCCACTTGTCATCGGTGGTTCAATTTTAGCGGGCGTTATAAGCCCAATCGGGAATGCGTTTGGCAGCGCGATGATGCTTCTTGGAAAGCCTGAAGAAGCGGCAAGATTGGTTTATCAAAGCAGCGCTTTCACAATCCTCTTCTCTTTAATCGGGATGTTGTTTTTCGGGATGTATGGGGTTCTCTTGGGCGCATTTCTTGCGGAGATAATTGGCCTTATACACATGAGAAAAATTTTCATTCAAGAGCTCTCTTTGAAACTTGAAGATGCTGCAATTGAGAGCATCGTTTCACTGAAAGAATTACTTCCCTTAGTTCAAAAGAAACTTACAACCAATTTTATTAAACCTGATTTCAGACTGTGATGAAACCGATTATTTCCGTCGTGATTCCAACTTACAACCGCGCCGAGTCTTTATTAGACTTGCTACAAACGCTGCAAGGTCAATCGTTACCAAATTCCGATTATGAAGTAATTGTCGTTAGTGATGGCAGTACCGATGGTACGGCGCGGGTTGTCAGGGCGATGCAGCGCATTATGACGAACCTTGCATTTTTTGAGCAAGCCAATTCCGGCCCTGCCGCAGCAAGAAATAACGGCGTCTTGCAGGCGAAAGGAAAGTTTATCGCTTTTACTGATGACGACTGTTTAGCCTCGAGAGATTGGCTCAAGGAAATTGTTAAAACCTTAGAAACAAAACCCATTATCGGTATCCAAGGGAAAACGACAACCTACAAAGAAGAAAAGACGCCGCTCACTCATCAAATTGAAAATCACTTTGGGCATCCTGCGCTTCCCACTTGCAATGCGGCATTTCATAAATGGGCATTTCAAGCTGTTGGTGGGTTTGATACCTCGTTTCCTTTTGCTCACAATGAAGATGCGGATCTTGCGTGGCGAATTCAAGCCTTAGGGGAAATTTCATTTGAGCCGAGTGTTCACATTATTCATCCTCCTCGCAAAGAAGCGTTTTCAAAATTGGCAAAGCGGATGCGGATTTTAGAAAGTGAATTTTTGCTCTTCTATAAAAATCAAAAGTTGTATCAAACGCATCGAACCAGTAGTCCGTGGGTAACGATTTATAAAGAGGTTTTCTTGATTCATTTGTTCAGACATTTGAAATCGCACTTCAAATACGTTGCTCGTCCAAGACTATTTTTTCAAGGCGTGGCTTTAAATGTGGTTTGGTGGATTTCGCTGATCAAGTTATTTCCAAAGTTTCGAAAGGCAGAACTGAAATATCAATCTCATTACAAATCATCATGAAAACACCGATTGTCATGCACGCCTTACCGCGTTGGGACGGGCCTTATGCCTCCACAAGTTGTCAAATGGCGAAAGTCCTTTCGCAAGATCGATTGGTGTTTTATGTCGATAATCCCTTTACGCTAAAAGACCGACTGAAGCAGAACGCTCAGATAAAACGCCGTTTGAAAATATGGAAAGGCGAGGCTCCGCCATTCTTGACTCCCTTTCCGGAATTCAAAAACTTTATTGCCATTTCGCCGCCCGTGATTTTTCCAATTAATGCATTGCCAAGCGGATTGATTTATAATGCAATGCGCACCTTTTATGAAAAAGCCATTTGGCGCGTGATTGATGAGACCTTAGAACACTATCAAGTTGAACAGTTTCATTATGTCAATTCCTTTCTTCCTCAATTTTCACACATCCATAGCACTAAACAAGTCGTGCGAAAATTTTATCACTGTGTTGATTTGATTGAAGGAGAAAACTATATCGCCCGACACGGTGTAAAGGCAGAGGCGGATTTTGCATGTGTTGCCGATGCCACCATTTCAACCTCACGTGCCCTACAAGAGCGAATGAGCAGATATAATAAGCATTCATGCTTTGTGCCAAATGCCGCCGATTTTTCACTTTTCTCAAAAACCACATCAACAGCAATTCCGGAAGATTTGGAATCGATAAAAGGCGTGAAAATTATTTATTCAGGGAATATCGGTCTTCGGCTTGACTATGCAATGATCTACGAAGCCGCAACCCTTGAACCGACTTGGAATTTCGTTTTTATTGGCCCCATTGATCAAGCGAAGTTTTCCGGAGAAAAATTATACACACTTTCCAATGTCCATTTTCTTGGTTCAAAACCTTATGAGGCGCTCCCTACGTATCTCTCCCACGCCGATGTTTGCTTGATTCCTTTTGAAAAAAGTGAATTGACGAAATACATCTACCCCTTAAAAATCAATGAGTATTTGGCCACAGGAAAGCCTGTAGTTAGCACTTCATTTGCCAATCTCAGCGACTTTGAGTCGGTGATTTATCAAGCGAATTCAGCAACGGAATTGATTAAAGCTGTATCTAATGCCTTAAGTGAAAATTCAAATGAGAAAATTGAGGCAAGAAAAAAAGTCGCTGAAAGTAATACTTGGGAAGAACGCGCAAAAGCCTTTGACGCCATACTTGATATGCCAAAAGCACATTTTTCAAAAGCAGTGCTGAACTCTACTACTTTATAATTCTCTCTCCCTTCTACTCTTCATTCGTTTCGTTTATCTCCCGCATCATCCGTTTCATCGACATTTATCGCCCCTTCATCGTTCTCTTCCCCTTTCGCCTCAAAGGATGGTATAGTTTTGTGTCAACTAAACTTATCAACGATGAAACTTAAATACTATTTGAATCAACATCCGGCCATTAAGCAATGGGTTCACCGACTTCTGGTGAAACCCAATGAGGCAAGGCCGAGCCTTATTTCGCGGCTGATTGTGAATCCTCTTTTCCATCGCATTTCAAGAGAAGCAACTATTCGAAGCTCAGTGCGCCGAGATCTTTTCCCATTCAATCCATTCAGCATCGGGAGAAAATCCATCATCGAAGATTTTGCCACCGTTAATAACGGGGTTGGAGAGGTTCGTATTGGTGAAGGTTCTCGCGTGGGAATCGGGAATGTTCTCATAGGCCCAGTTGAAATAGGGAATAATTGCATCCTAGCACAGCATGTGGTGATTTCAGGCTTGAATCACGGGTATGAATCGCCTGAGATTCCCATCAAATTGCAAGCAGTAAAAACGAATAAAATCACAATCGAGGATGATTGCTGGATTGGAGCGAATGTGAGTATTGCAGCAGGGGTTACCATTGGCAAACACTCTGTTGTTGGAGCGGGAAGCACTGTTACGAAATCAATTCCACCGCTTCATGTTGCAGTTGGAAATCCCGCAAGGCTTATTAAACGCTATGATGACTCACGAAAGGAGTGGGTGAAATTATGATCACTAACACGATTCCTTCCTCACTTGAAGCGCCGAAGGTCTCGGTGATTATTGTCAATTACCGAACCCCAAAGTTGCTGCTTGAAGCCATACGAAGCGTCATGAATACCGTTCGCAATCGTTTTGAAATTATTGCTGTTGATAATGCGAGCGGCGATAATACGGCTACCCTTGTTCGGGAGCAGTTTCCATTGGTTCACATGATACAAAGCTCGGTGAATGTGGGATTCGCGGCAGGCAATAATCTTGCAATGCCTTTTGCGAGGGGAGAATACATTTTTTTCTTAAACCCTGATACCATTGTGCATGAAGGGAGTATTGACACGCTTATCGCGTATTTGGACTCTCATCTAAAAGTTGGGCTCGTTTCGCCGAAATTATTGAATGCGGATGGAAGCTTGCAGCGCTCAATCAATAGATTTTATTCTTTTTTTGGAACACTCTTCGATAACCGAATCGCTTCTCAATTCTTAAAAACCGATGCATTTGAAGATCATGATACCATAAGGGAAATCGATTGGGCAAAAGGCGCTGCGTTAATGATTCGGCATTCAATCCTTAAAGAAATTGGAAGCTTTGATGAACAATTTTGGATTTATGCCGAGGAAATCGATCTCTGCTATCGAATCAAAAAGGCCGGATGGGCAAATGTTTACCTCCCTTCAGCAGTAATCACGCACCTTGAAAAGCAAAGCTCCAAACAGCACCGTGCTGAAATGTTCATTCAAAATTATAAAAGCTTTTATCTCTTTCTCCGGAAGCATTACTCCACACTTGACTTTACACTTTATCGGCTACGCTCGATCATCGGAATTTTCTTTTGGCTTACAATTTATTGGATTCAGTCGCTGAGGGGTAATGACAGTGCTCGAAAATCGCTCGATACATACCGCACCTTGTTTCAATGGCATCTGAATCTTTCTCAAAATCTTTCTCAAAAAACACTTGCACCTCGATGAACAACGATTTCTTTATCATTCTTTTTGCTGCGCTCTTTGGGCTTGTCTTTTATACCTATCTCGGTTATGGCCTTCTACTGTATGTTGTTGTAAGAGTGAAGCGGCTTGCGAAGTACCTTTATTATCAATTCTCTCCAAGAATGAATGCGCCGACTTCTGGGAATTTGATGTCTGATAGGCTTGCTTATACGCCACGCATGACAATGATTATCGCTGCTTATAATGAAAGCTCGGTAATTGAAGAGAAGCTCAGAAATACTTTTGCACTTCGATATCCGCTTTCCAATCTTTCTGTCATTGTTGTTACAGATGGCTCTACTGATGAAACACCAAAATTGGTGAAACGATATGCGGGAGCAACGCTCTTGCATCAAGACCGTCGTGAAGGGAAAAGCGCCGCATTAAACCGTGCAATGAGCTTTGTGACAACGTCTATTGTCGTTTTCAGCGATGCGAATTCGATGCTGAATGACGATGCGTTGCTTGAGCTTGCACAAGCTTATGAAGACCCCGGAGTCGGCGCAGTTTCGGGGGAAAAGCGAATAGCCAGTAGCGAGAAATCGGGGGCAAGCAGTGCCGGTGAAGGGATTTATTGGAAGTATGAATCACTTCTTAAAAAGTGGGATGCTGAGCTCTACTCATTGGTTGGCGCTGCGGGCGAACTCTTTTCAATTCGCACAGAGCTTTTTCATCCGATTCCGAATGACACTTTGCTCGATGATTTTATGATCTCAATGCAGATTGCCAAATGTGGTTACAAAATTGCGTATGTACCGAAAGCGTATGCACTTGAAACAGCCTCAGAGAACATTCGTGAAGAATTTAAACGAAAGGTGAGAATCTCAACGGGTGGGGTTCAATCAATTCTTCGTTTGGCAGACTTTCTAAACCCATTCGAAGCCCCAAAACTATGGTGGCAGTTCATTTCTCATCGGATGCTTCGATGGAGTTTAACGCCCTTTGCACTTTTTCTTCTCTTTCCGATGAATCTTTATCTCATGTTAAGTGAAGGATTAATTTTTAAGGCGCTTTTGATTTTGCAATGTGGCTTTTATCTCTTGGGTTTGTTAGGCTATCTCTTTGAAAAGAGGAAGCTTCGGTTTAAGCCGTTTTTCATCCCATTTTACTTCCTTGTGATGAACTATGCGGTGGTGCTTGGTTGGTTTCGATATTTTCGTAAATCTCAAAGCGTTTTGTGGGAGCGCTCGGCGCGTGAAGTATTGCTCACTTAATGTGAATTTCTCTGCTAACTTTGCTTCATTGAATATTTATTCGATAAGAAAAGATAAAAGACGATCTGAAACAGGTCGTCTTTTTTGTAACTTATAAGAACGATCAATCAATCTTCTATGGCTATTCGCTGTATCGTCATTGATGACGACGACATCTTTCGCAAGGTTCTTGTTAAGGCCATTCAAAAGCTCGACGCTTTGAATTTGGTTCAGGAATTTGATAATCCGCTTGATGCCATCAATTTTCTTTCGAAAGAGAAAGTAGAATTGATTTTTAGCGATGTCGAAATGCCTGAAATGTCGGGGCTTGATTTTATTAGCAGCCTTTCATACAAACCGAAGATTATTCTCATCACCGCCCACGAAAACTATGCCGTCAAAGCCTTTGACTACGAAGTCACCGACTATCTTGTCAAACCCTTTCAATACCCACGATTTCTTAAAGCCATTGATCGAGTCAAGGCAGAATTAGAGTCTGAAAAGGAACAGGCGTCAAACCCAAGTGACTCGCAATATCTTTTTGTTAAAAAGAAAGATGCAATGATTAAAGTCGATTTTCGTGACATCTTATGGATTGAAGCGGATACCGATTATATGGTGATTCAAACAGAATCGGAAAGTTTTATGATGCTTTCAACAATGAAAGCGTTGGAATCAAAGTTGAGCGCTGAATTTATGCGGGTTCATCGCTCGTTTATTGTCAGGCTTGATAAAATCAATGCAATTCAAGATTCTACCATTATTATCAACCGCAAGGTTATCCCAATCTCTGATTCTTACTGGCCTCTTTTAAAGGCGCGTTTGAAAATGACTTAAGCCGCCGTTTGCATTTTCCCCTTATTTTTCTTCTCTTGCAAAACCCCAATTCGTTGAATACTTCTATCACTTAGCGAGGTCATCACGAAGTGCTTCTTCTTCATTCCACCGTCAATTTCTTACACCAAATCTTTTTTATCGGCTGACTTCGTCTTTAATCGATGATTCATGCCCACTTATCGAATTCCCCGAATTACATCTCACCGATGAAAATATGTTTGCGATGTCTTGTTAATCTTTAATTCGCAACTTATGATACTTCTCAAAAAACAACTGATTGCTTTACTCATCCTCTTATGGATTGTTGGGTGCTCATCTCAAACAGAACCTGAGATGACTGCTTCAAATAAAACAACGGAAGAGTTAACGATTCCGGCCACTTTCAATTTCGAAACGGTTTCAACCGTCAATCTTCACATCAGTGCCAAGAATGGTACGGGATCGCCCTTAAAGCAAGTGAAGCTTTCTTTACTGATGATTGGGGAAGAGGGCGAGCCACTTCATCTCGGCTCCGGATCAACAGATGCAAACGGTAAGTTTGATACTAAAATCACCGTACCAAATTGGGTTCAGGAAATTTATGTTCAGACCGAATATCTTGGTTTACCAAATTATTCAGCTTTTGAAATTCGTGGCGGCGTCTGTGAAGGTGATATTGCTGAAAATGCCATTGAAAATCCATTTGTGAGTGAAAAAGTTACTTTGCATTCTTCCTTTGAAGCGACGCCAACGGCAACCCTCACCGCGCTTACCTATCGATTTTTAGGGACTTGGAATGGGCAAGGCGTACCAAACTATCTTTTGGGAAGAGATAATGTTTCACAAGATCTTTTGGATGACATCAACGCATCGTTACCTGAAACTCGGCCGGTTCCGACTTTCAATCCACAATATCTTCGAGATATTGATATGAACACGCGTTTGCAAGATAGCGCGGAGGTATTTGTCACATTCGTTCATGAAGGCGCCGGCTGGGTGAATGCCCTTGGATTTTTCACTTATGAACTCAGCAATCCGCCCCAATCGTTAAATGACATCGATTCGCTTACGCTAGTATTTCCCAATGTTTCTTATATCGGTAGCGGTGGTGGGCTTCGCTCCGGAGATAAAGTAAAATTAGGCAACTTCAAAGCCGGCACCGGAATCGGTTGGTTTTTGGTACCTAACGCGTGGCAAACCAATACAAGAAGTGTTCTCAATGCAGGCAGTGTCCAAACCAAATACTCGGTAAAAGACTTTAATGCTTTTACCACCGCTCAGTTTCGCCAGCATGTTATTCTTTTGAAAGATGAATCACGCCAACTTTTACTCTTGGGCTTTGAGGATACTTCTCGACCCGGCGGCGATAATGATTTCAATGATGCCATTTTTTATGTAACTGCGAATCCATACACCGCCGTCATCACTGAGGATTTGGATTCGGTTCAAGAGGCCATTGATTCTGACGGCGATGGGGTATTTGATTATATGGATGAATATCCTACTGATGCGGCGCGCGCCTTCAATGTATATGCTCCCGCAAAAAATGCTTTTGCGTCACTTGGCTTTGAAGACTTGTATCCTGTTAAAGGTGACTACGATTTCAACGACCTTGTGGTGGATTACAATCATCACCTTGTGACCAATGCTCAAAACCGCGTCGTTGAAATGAAATCAACCATCATTACAAGAGCAATTGGCGGGATATTCAAAAACGGGTTCGGATTTCAGCTTGGTGTTTCCCCTTCAAGTATTTCAAACATCACAGGGCAAAACATAACTGAGAATTTCATTGCGAGAAACGAAAATGGAACTGAAGCGGGCCAATCAAAAGCGGTGATTATTGCTTATGATAATGCCTTTCGAAAACTTGCGCCACCCGCGGGCTTTTACACAGTTAATGCACAGGAAGGGTCACCATTCATTACACCGGATACAACAAAGCTTAGAATTTCCTTTAGCACACCACAAATTGTTTCGGAGTTGGGAAGTTCGCCTTTCAACCCATTTATTTTTGTCAATAAACAGCGCGGCTATGAAGTTCATTTGCCCAATATGCAACCGACAGACTTAATGAATACGAGCCTTTTCGGCACGGGTAACGACAACACCCTTTTGCCATCACGCAGTTACAAAACATCTCGAGGCTTGCCTTGGGCAATTCATATTCCCGTGAAGTTTGAATACCCGATAGAAAAAAGAGATATCACACGGAGTTATTTACGATTTTCAATTTGGGCTGAATCGGGAGGTTCATTGTTTCAAGATTGGTATTTATCAAAGGCTGGCTATAGGCAAGCGGCAAATCTGTATCGATAAGATTATTTCAAAAGGAGAAGAAAGGCAGTTTTAGGACTGCCTTTCTTATTTTGAATGGAGTCTATTATTTAAGAGCAAATAACAAGCGCTTAAACGGTTCTTAAACTTGATGAGATTTTGATCTAATTTTTGGGAATCTATGAAGTTTTCATTTTCACAAATTTCTTCTATTTCAGAAAGTACATTTTTTTGTTCAGGAAACCCCATCAAGTGAAAGTTTGGCTTGATTTTGTGAGCAATACTCTTTAGCATTTGATAATTTTTTTCTTCATAGCTCTTGATTAAAGCATCCACTTGAGCCGGCATTTGTGTGAGAAACAGATCAATCATTTCATTGATGAATTCAACATCACCACCTGCAAAAGTTTCAAGATTTTCAAGATTGAGTTTTTCGTGATTCTCTCCCTCTTCAATAGAGGAAGTTGTTTTTTTTGGGGCATCTCGTTTATGTGATTCAATACCCGTCAGTGAGGAAATTTTATAAAAGAGATCATCAGGATTGAAGGGTTTTGAAATGTATTCATTCATCCCAACAGCGAAACATTTTTCTCGTTCCTCGGTCAGAACACCGGCTGTCATTGCAAGAATCGGCACATTGGCTTTTCTCGGATTTTTCAACTGTCGAATGCTTCGAGTTGTGGCGTAGCCATCCATCCCCGGCATTTGTACATCCATTAAAATGAGGTCGTATTCACCGGCTTCAACTCTAATAATCGCCTCCTCGCCGTTTGAAGCAATATCGGGGTTGATTTTCCATTTCTTTAAAGTATGTGAAGCCACAACTTGATTGATGTAGTTATCTTCAACTAAAAGAATCTTCAGGCCTTCCAAACTGCCATTGGGGAAGTCGTGATTTGAAAATGGGCTTGAAAGTCCTTTGGTAATCGGGAGATTCAGGGTGACCGTAAAAACCGACCCTTCACCAATCTTACTTTCAACTTCAATTTTTCCTTCATGAAGCTCAACCAAATTCTTGACAATGGATAAACCCAGCCCTGTTCCGCCAAATCGTTTGGCTGTATCAAGATTACCTTGAGAAAAGCTTTCAAAAATTGAATCCAAATGCTGTTCATCAATGCCGATTCCGGAATCACGAATCTTAAACTGAATCGATGCCCGCTCATTTTTGCTTTGTAGTAACACCGCCTCTAATGTGACTTTCCCCTTTTCTGTAAACTTTATTGCATTGCTCAAAAGGTTGGTGAGAATTTGATAAATGCGCGTGGAATCGCCGATGAGATACTCAGGAATATTTTGATCGATATTGCAATTGAATCCCAAATTCTTTTCTATCGCCTTAGGCTTCAATAGATTTGTAATGTTATCAATAAGGCTATGCAATTGAAATGGTTGAGAGAGAATTTCCATTTTACCTGCTTCTATTTTTGATAAGTCAAGGATATCGTTGATAATCACCAAGAGATTATCCGACGATTGCTTAATGGTTTTCAGAAAGTGCCTTTGTTCATTTGATAGTGGGGTTTCAAGCAAAAGATTCGAGAGACCGACGATCGCATTCATCGGAGTGCGAATTTCATGACTCATATTTGCCAAAAACATTTCCTTCGCACGCTTGGATTGCTCTGCCACTTGAATGGCATTCTTAAGATCTTTTTCAGCCTCCTTTAGGGCAGTAATATCAAGCCCAAATCCAAGTAAATCTGTTACTTCTCCGTGTTCATTAATTACAGGGGTAATTTGACGATAGTAATGAAGTGTTCTTCCATCTTTGGTAGTGATTTCTTCTTCAAAAGAGACATTCTTTTTAGCTCGGGTTGCTTCCAATTGCAAGGCGGTTCTTTTGGTGCCAATGGCCAAGTCAAGCCCGCGATATTGGCAATACTCCTCGTTTGTTTTTCCAATAATCCATTGGCGTGTCTCTTTATTAGCCACAGCGCTTGGTGTAACAAATCTGTATCGATTATTGACATCAAATACCGCCAATTGAGCTGGCATTGTATTGAGCACCTGCTCATAAAAGTTTTTCAATTCATTCAATTCCTTTTCAAAGCGGTTGTTTCGAATCGCAGTTCCAAGAATATTGGATACTGCTTTGAGAATTGAATCTTCAGAACCAAACCATTGACGCTCATCATTACAGACATCAAACCCGATAAACCCCCAAAACTCCTTGTCAATAAATATGGGGGCAATCATAATCGATTTCACCCCCCTATGATTCAAAATCTCAGCCTCAGGTTTTGGAAAAAACTTCGCGACTCCGCCAATGGTATTCCCTTGCGAAAGCTCAGTGTACCAACGGCTAAAAGTTGGGAAATAGTCATATTCCTCCGGAATCGTTGAATCATTCGCGAGTTTTAAGTCACTATTATTCCACTCATATCGGCGGCGCATCAATTTATTTTCGCTATTTGAACCTGTTACATTTTCATAAATGTAAACACGATCGACATTGGCACCCTTACCAATCACGCTAAGCGAGAATTGGATAGCTTTATCCAAGTCTTTATCCTTTAAAATTCTTTCAGCGGCTTTTGCAACCCCATTAAGGATTGAATTTTGAAGTCTCAGCGCTTTTTCTACTTTTAGTCTTAGAGTAACATCACGGTAAATCCAAAGGTGTCCTTCATATTCACCATCAATGATAATTGGAATAAAATCACGCTCAACCACGCGTCCATCAGCGAAATCAACAATTTGATTAATAACTTGTTC
Organism: Chloroherpetonaceae bacterium; assembly: GCA_033763895.1. Lineage (NCBI taxonomy): Bacteria > Pseudomonadati > Chlorobiota > Chlorobiia > Chlorobiales > Chloroherpetonaceae > Chloroherpetonaceae bacterium. The sequence continues at coordinate 296,957 of JANRJQ010000007.1, forward strand.
TTTTTTCTCGACAATGGCTTTTACGTTATGAACAAACTGTTCCGGGTACAGAAAGAGATGTTTAGAATTTTCAGCAGCATCGGTGCAGTCTAATCCCACAATTTGCTCCGGCTTTAATGGGATTGAAAAGAGCTCGCAAAACATTTCATTGGCAAGCACAATATTGCGGGTTTTATTTTCAACCAATACTGCTGCATTAAAATTGGCGACATGCGTTTTGTAAAGCGTTTCGCTTCTTGAAAGCGCGGCTTGTGCCAATTTTCTCTCACGAACCTCAGAAACCAACTTTGCATGTGAAATCGAGGCCTCTAAAGAGACCGAAAATTTCTTTACAACACTGAGTAGCTTTTTCGGGAGCAATAATGAAATGTCATTGAACGCGTAGCGAAGTTTGAGAATCCCAATTCGATCAAGTTTGAAAACAAGCAAAGACCCTTTATCCAAGGTTCGATCTAAGAAAAGCGATTTGCGGCTTGCCTCTTCATTTGAATAAGCAAAAAAATCAGCGTCGCCTAATTCTTGAACCAAAGGATGTGTGTAAGGCAGGGTATCAATCTCGGAAAGTGGTAACGGGGCAGAATAAACTTTAATGAGTGAACTTTTTGAAATACTAAGTTTATCTCCGCCCAAATATTTTGAATCAATCCATACAGAGGCAGAAATAAATGCTTGCCGTGAGAGCAATGCAGAGATAAATGAGGAACAATTTTCTTCAAGATCAAGGGAGTTACCAATCGAAAGTGATACCTCGTAAAGGGTTGATATTTCTTGAACGATGGGTGTGGATTCGCGAGGATCATTTATCATAACGTGTTCCAATGACAATGGTTTTATTGTAAAAATCAATAAGCCCGTCTCCGTGAGAGGCAATTTCACCTAATGTTAATACACCCTCAATGTAATCGGATTTTACGGTCTGTTCTAAAACTTTCGAAATCGCAGAAATTTCTTCTTTATACTTTCCTTCCAAAAATAACGCTCTCGAAATGCAGTCAATAACCAAAGAATCCGCCGGCGTACCTTTTTGGCGAAGGCTTGCTCTTGCAGCATGCGACGCCGCCTGAACCAATGATTCTTCGTTTCCATTGAGCAATCTCAAAGCGGCATTTTGAGGCACTTCTCCAACGCAAATTAACTCATCATGTTTTCCAACCATAATCGGGTCGCGAACCAAGTCCTCACCCACTTCCCGGCAAAGCGCCAAAGGATAGTGCTTGGCGATTCCAAAGAAGTTTTCTTTTTCAACCATTATTCTCTCTACTTTCGAAACGAAGTGTTTGTAAACTTCAAATGCAGGAAGCCAATTCAACTCTTCAATCACATTTTTGTACGATTTCGTTACCAGCATAAGATCGCTTATCGGATGCCAACCGTGGCGAACACCGATTTCCATTTCTAACGACGAGAATACAATGATGGCCGCGTTTTCAAAAAGTCCTTCGTTCGTGAAAAGGCAAGGCTTTCGTTTAAGGGATAACGACCCGGCGCCGCCGCCCATCACTTTTAGGGGTAAATCCATTGCAGATTGAAAATTACGAAGAAATGATGTGATAGAATCCGCTAAGCCGTCAACAAAACAAAAAGCGCTGTGCTCAATCGATTTTGATTGAATTTTTCTCTGAATTGAATGAACATTGGCATTCGCAAGATCTTCAACTACAATCGGCTTGTGATGAGTCGCTATTCGCTTAATGATAACGCCCAGATCTTGCTTCTCTCCATCACCAATGACCGCGGGAAAAAGCCCTCCAAAAAAGGGTATCTGCCTCTGATTCAGTGTTTGAATTAAATCGTGGAGGTTTAGCTCTACGCCTTCTGCTACGCCAATAAATACCGTTTCGCTTTTCTGTAATCGAAGTGATAGAATGGCTTCAAGGATTGATTCTTTTGTTGCGCTTGTGATGTACATAGTATTGAATGAATTTTTTCAAGCTATAATTCATCATCGCAAGAATGAATCGAGAATCGACGAAACAGCCTTTTTCATCGATGAATTTCCCTTTTTTCTGGTTCAATGCAACTTCTCAATTTCTGAATACCCTTCATTCAGTTTGATTTGTTCGTACTCAATATTTCTCACCTTCTTTCTTTGAAATAAGCTCGATGCTGTAAATCTCTGATTGATTAAACGAGCATCTCAATCGATTCATCGAGAGTTATTGCCTAATCATCGAAGAGGAACTGCTATCGCTCATAATGCCGCGTACTTTGCATCGTTCTTAACAATGATTTCAAAGAATCAAAATCGTAAACACTAAATCATAAAAACAATGCAATACAATATTCTATTAATCGACGATGAACCAATGATGCTTCGTGTCTTGAAGCAATACTTTCGCAAAAGCTTCAATGTCTTCAGCTGCACCGATGGCATTGAGGCGCTTCAATACCTTCACCAAGTTGAAACTTTTATAAAAGAGGCCTCTCATTACAAAGAAGAACCAAAAAATGGAAGCAATTCTCTTCCCAACGTGATTCCTGATGTCATCGTCGCAGATTTGATGATGCCAAATCTTGATGGGTATGAATTTATTAAAGCCTTGCGCGCACATCCACGATTTAAAAACGTTCCGCTCATTATGCTCTCAAGCCGCGATACCAGCGCCGACCGAATTAAGTGCCTTAAAGCCGGTGCTGATGATTATGTGATTAAACCCTTTAATCCGGAAGAATTGCAAACCCGAATTCAAAATCTTTTGAAACGCACGAAGCATGTCGCTGCCTAATCATTTAATATTTCATTCATGTCAACTGTAAAAAATTATATGACCACAGAATCAAATATTGGTCTTCTCTTTTTGCAGAGAGGGGACGCGCTTCACCAAGAGCAACTTGAAGTTACTGAGGTAAAAACCCCTCTCTTAAAGCGTGGGTTTGATGTTTTGGTTTCAGGAACCGCCTTGCTCGTACTTTCGCCTCTTTTTTTGATTGTTGCAGCAATCATCAAATTAAGTTCTGATGGACCTGTGTTTTACTTTTCAAAGCGCGTAGGGAGAGGTTGGGAGATATTTGAGCTCATCAAATTTCGAACAATGTTTACCAAT